>CANJXW010000001.1 GCA_947478965.1 Candidatus Nanopelagicaceae bacterium
TCTCCCATCTTGCCGCCTACGCAAGGGCTTGAGGAATCAAGCGCCGACCTCGAACTTGATGCGCTCATTCCAGATAGCCCAAATCAACCTTATGACATGAAGGTGTTGATCCAAACAATTGTTGATGAAGGTGAATTCTTAGAAGTCCACGCGCTCTATGCTCCTAATATTGTCGTGGGCTTTGGTCGCATTGAAGGTGCATCGGTTGGAATCATTGCAAACCAGCCATCACAGCTCGCTGGCACACTCGATATTAACTCGAGTGAGAAAGCAGCTCGTTTCTTACGTTTCTGCGATGCTTTTAATATTCCAATTCTTACCCTTGTCGATGTCCCTGGTTTTCTTCCAGGTACTGAACAAGAGTGGAACGGAATTATTCGCCGTGGAGCAAAGCTCCTCTACGCCTATGCGGAAGCATCGGTCCCTCTCGTTACCCTCATTACCCGCAAAGCTTATGGTGGGGCATTTATTGTGATGGGATCGAAGTATCTTGGTAGCGATATCAACTTTGCATGGCCAAGCGCAGAAATTGCAGTTATGGGCGCTCAAGGAGCTGTCAATATTCTCTATCGTAAGGAAATCGGAGAAGCTGCAGAACCTGAGACCACTCGTGCTGAATTAATTTCTGATTACAGAGAGAAGTTCTCAAATCCATATGCGGCAGCAGAGCGCGGAACAATTGACACAGTCATTGAGCCACATCAATCTCGCCAATATATTACAAAAGCATTTAGAACTCTTAAAACAAAGAGAGATATCCTTCCTGCCCGCAAACATGGAAATATTCCTCTGTAATGAAATTTTCTATTCTCTCTGGCAATCCAACGGAAGAAGAACTCTTAGTTCTCAAAATTGTTGTCGATGCTCATAAAGTACAAAATCTAAAGCCTGTCATCAAGCGAAGCATCTTTGGATTGCCACATCTTCGCCAGCCACTGCCGCATCAGATTACCTTTGGCGCACGGAAAAATTCTTAATATGCCAACTATTGTTCTTGCATCTCAATCAACTTCCCGGAGAAGACTTCTTGAATCGGCAGGCCTTGAGCCTAAGATTATTGTCAGCTTTGTAGATGAAGAGACAGATTTTTTCAACCAGATGAGCCCAGAAGATATGGTGATTGCACTTGCCATTACAAAGGCACATACGGTGCGCGACACAATAGATTTCCCAGCAATTATCATTGGTTGCGACTCAACTTTCGATGTTGATGGAGTCTCTTTTGGAAAACCAGAAACGCCAGACGTCGCGATTGCTCGAGCCAAGAAGATTAGCGGCCGAAGTGGTCTGCTCCATACCGGCCATTGCATCATTGACACCTCACAAGGCAGAGAAATTGCAGATCGCGTAACTACGAAGGTGACATTCTCCGAGATGAGCGATCTCGAGATTAACGATTACGTTGCCTCGGGTGAACCACTCAAAGTTGCAGGTGGATTTACTCTCGATGGATTTGGTTCACCCTTTATCCCAATTATTGAAGGCGACTACACAAATGTCGTTGGAATCTCGATGCCATTTCTTCGTGAAGCGATGAAAACACTGGGATATACATGGCCACAGGTAAAGGAGATGCGATGAAACGCGTTCTGATTGCAAATCGAGGCGAGATCGCTCTTCGCGTAATCCGTGCCTGTAAAGATCATGGACTCGAAAGCGTGGCGGTGTATTCGGATGAAGATCGCGATGCTCTCCATACCCAGAGCGCCGACTTTGCCTTCTCGCTCAATGGGCTCACAGCGACCCAAACATATTTAGATATTGCAAAGATAATTGAGGCAGCAAAACTATCTGGCGCAGATGCTGTGCATCCTGGATATGGATTTCTCTCTGAACGCGCAGATTTTGCCCAAGCCGTCGTTGATGCAGGTTTGATCTGGATTGGACCACCACCTGCTGCCATTAGCGCACTCGGCGATAAGGTATCTGCACGAAAAATTGCTGCAGCTGCAGGTGCGCCACTCGTTGCTGGAACAAAAGATCCAGTAAGCGGAGATGAAGAAGTTACTGCTTTTGCTAAAGAATATGGACTTCCTGTTGCAATTAAAGCTGCCTTTGGTGGCGGTGGACGCGGACTCAAAGTTGCTCGCACTATGGAGGAAATCCCAGAGCTCTTTGCATCTGCTGTGCGTGAGGCTATTTCCGGATTTGGTCGCGGTGAGTGTTTTGTAGAGCGATACCTAGATAAGCCGCGCCATGTTGAAACCCAAGTTCTCGTCGATCAATTTGGCCATGCTGTTGTTGTCAGTACTCGTGATTGTTCGCTGCAACGTCGCCACCAAAAACTCGTTGAAGAGGCTCCAGCTCCCTTTCTTACGGATGCTCAGAATGACGAGCTCTACCGCTCAAGTAAAGCGATTATGAAAGAGGCTGGGTATGTTGGCGCAGGTACCTGTGAATTCCTTATTGGGCTAGATGGCACAATCTCATTTCTCGAGGTCAATACACGCCTTCAGGTAGAACACCCCGTGAGCGAAGAAATCACGGGAATAGATTTAGTACGTGAGCAATTTAGAATAGCCATGGGTGAGCCACTTGGTTTTGATGATCCAATTATTCGCGGCCACAGTCTTGAATTTCGTATCAATGGTGAAGACCCAGGTCGATCTTTTCTTCCTGCACCTGGAAAAATTACTGAGTGGGAACTTCCCTCAGGCCCTGGTGTTCGCGTCGATGCAGGATTTCGCAATGGCGATGTCATTGGAGGCAATTTCGACTCGCTTCTAGCAAAACTGATTATTACTGGAGCTACTCGTAAAGAAGCGATTGAACGTGCTCGTCGTGCGCTTGCAGAATTTAACGTTGGCGGACTAGCAACAGCTCTCCCCTTCCATCGAGCAATCGTGGAGGATCCTGCTTTTACGGAAGAGTTCAAGATTTACACTAGTTATATTGAAAATGAATTTATCAATGAGATTCCAGCCTTTATCCCCAGCGCACCTGAGGTGACGACACGTATTGCAGCAGAGAATCTCGTTGCCGAAGTTAACGGTAAGCGTTTTGAAATAAGACTCCATACTTCAGAGCCTGTTGTTAAACGCCACCGTGCAAAGGAGTCAAAGGCAACTGGTTCAACCGGATCTGGCCTTGCGAGTCCCATGCAAGGTACCGTTGTAAAGATTGCGGTTGAAGAGGGAGCGCACGTTGAAGTCGGTGATCTCATCATTGTTATTGAAGCTATGAAGATGGAGCAACCACTCATTGCTCACAAGAGTGGAACCGTTGCTCATCTCAAAGCAATCATTGGCGAGACGGTATCGAGCGGAACTGTGCTCTGTCACATCATTGAGGCATAGCTACTCCCAACTCTTTAAGTTTCCAATCTCATCTAATCTCGTTACGCTAGCTCCATGGATCAAGAGTTAAGAACAGAAGTCGAAGCGTGGATTGCTGACGACCCAGATCCCGTTACCGCCGCTCGATTGCGCGAACTCGTAAATTCCGGTGATGAAGCAACTCTCAAAGAATATTTCAACGGCTTTCTCCAATTCGGCACGGCAGGACTTCGCGGCCCCATAGGTCCTGGACCATCATGTATGAACCGCGCCGTAGTCGGGCGAACTGCGGCAGGACTCGTTGCTTATATGAAGGAACGTTCGATGACCAGCGTCGTTATAGGTCGAGATGCTCGTTATGGCTCAGAAGATTTCACAGAGGAAACCGCGCAGATTATGAGCGGCGCTGGCATGAAGGTTTACATCTTGCCTCGCCCATTGCCAACTCCCGTACTTGCCTTTGCAACGAGTGAGCTCAAGTGCGATATCGGCATTATGGTCACTGCAAGCCATAATCCACCTCAAGATAATGGGTACAAGGTTTACATAGGACCGAAGGCGGATGGAATTAATTACGCCACCTCGCAAATCATCAACCCCACCGATGGATTTATTGCAACAAAGATCTCTCAGGTCGCATCCCTTGCATCTCAACCTCGCGGTAGCGAATGGGAGATCGTGGATGAAGAGATCGTGGAAAAATATGTCGCACGAACAGCTGCCCTTGCTCCTCGCCCAGGTGATCTTAAAATTGTTTATACGGCGATGCACGGAGTGGGAACTAAGACGCTTGCACGTGTATTCCATAGGGCTGGCTTTCAATCACTCATCTTGGTCAAAGAGCAAGCAGAACCAGATCCAGATTTTCCAACAGTCGCCTTTCCAAACCCTGAAGAGCCCGGTGCCATTGATCTAGCACTGGAAACCGCTCGTACTTTCGATGCAGACCTTGTCATCGCAAACGATCCTGATGCAGATCGCTGCGCTGCTGCTATTAAAGATCCTGCTGTTGGGTGGCGCATGTTGCGCGGAGATGAACTCGGTGTGATCTTCGGTGAATGGATTGCCCGTAGTTGCACGCATGGAACATTTGGTAATTCGATCGTTTCATCCTCTGCGCTACGAAAAATTGCAGCTCACTATTCAATTGACTTTAAGGAAGTACTTACTGGCTTTAAATGGCTAGCTAAGATTGAAGATCTTGCCTTTGGGTATGAAGAGGCCATTGGATATTCGGTAGATTCCAAAACCGTCAATGATAAAGATGGAATTTCGGCTGCAATATTCCTTGCTCAAATCGCAACGGATCTTAAGGCACAGGGGCTAACCCTTCTTGATCTTCTCGATGAAGTCTGGGAGCGCCATGGTTTTCACGGGACCGAGCAGATATCTGTCCGCGTCTCCGATATGTCGAAAATTACGCTCCTACTTAACGCTTTGCGCCAGAGTCCGCCAGATCAGATTGCCGATAGAACAGTTCTCTCCATTGATGATCTTGCAGCGCCTACAGATGGGCTTCCACCAACTGATGGGTTGCGCATTTGGCTAGATGGTGGAGTGCGCATCATTATTCGTCCAAGTGGAACCGAGGCGAAGATGAAGTGCTACATCGAAGTAATAACTAAGAATTCTGGTGAAGCATCGAGCGTTCTCGATAATTTACGCCAGCCGCTAAAGGATTTACTTACTCAAATCTAGCTTGAAACTCATCGAGCATGGCAGCGGTAGCACTTGCTCCAGATCGAGAGACGCCTGCATCCATAAATGAGAGCAGCATGTCGAGTGATTTGACTCCCCCAGCGCTCTTAACTTTAACTTTTTCGGAAACGCTCTTGCGCATCAAAATAACATCTTCCAAGATTGCACCCGTTGGCGCAAAGCCAGTTGAGGTCTTTACGTAGTGAGCTCCCGCTGCCTCGACAAGCTGGCAGGCTTTAACAATCTCTTCTTTAGTCAAATATGCGTTTTCAAGAATTACCTTCACGCTATGTCCAGAAGCCGCTTTTACTACTGCTGCAATCTCATCTTGAACTAAGTCGTAGAGGCCAGATTTCATAAATCCGATATTTATGACGACATCGATCTCGACAGCACCGTCTTTTACAGCAAGTTCAGTCTCGAATACCTTTGTTGCAGTCGCAGATGAACCATGAGGGAAACCAACAACCGTTCCTACGAGAACATCGCTTCCTTTGAGTTGTTCGGCGCAAAGCGAGATATCAGCCGGCTTACAGCAGACAGATGCAACGTGATATTTCTTAGCCACCTCACACCCAGCTATTACTTCATCGCGAGTCATCTCTGGTTTCAAAAGCGCATGATCAATTGTCTTTGCGACCTGTGCGAGGGTATAAGGACTTTTCTCTTTCATTTTTACTTCTCCTCAATAGAGATAGCTGCATATGCGGGTTTTACAATTTTTTCTATGATTGCGAGACGCTCTTCAAAGGGAATAAAGGCGCTTTTTAAGGCATTTATCGTTACTCGCTGAAGATCTTGGAAGTTCCAGTCGAATGCATTGACGAGTTCAGACATTTCGTGAGTCATTGATGTGCCTGACATGAGGCGATTATCAGTATTGACTGTCACTCTAAAACGAAGCGCTGATAGCTTTCCAATTGGGTGTTCTGCGATCGATGCAACGGCACCTGTTTGAACATTTGAAGTTGGACACATTTCAAGTGGGATACGTCGATCGCGAACATACGATGCAAGGCGACCAAGGCGCGCAGGTGTGTGGTTAAAGTCGATATCGTCAGTGATGCGAACTCCGTGCCCTAAACGCTCTGCACCACAGAGCTGAATCGCCTCCCAAATAGATGGCAGTCCATAAGCTTCGCCTGCATGGATTGTGAAGTGTGCATTCTCTCTGCGCAGATATTCAAAGGTTTCTAATTGATCACTTGGTGGAAATCCATCTTCTGGCCCTGCGATATCAAAACCAACGACGCCCTTATCGCGATATTTTACGGCGAGTTCTGCAACCTCTTGCGATAACTTATTCTGTCGCATTCCGCACAGAATTGATGTGACTCTTATAGAAAATCCCTCACCTTGCGCATCTTGTGTTCCTAAGCGAAAACCTTCAATGGTTGCTTCAATAACATCAGACATGGTTAATCCATTGCGAGTAAAGAGTTCTGGTGCGCCACGTACCTCGGCGTACACAACGCCATCTCGTGCAAGATCAACAACACATTCGCGAGCAACGCGAATAATGTCTTCGCGGCGTTGCATCAGAGCAATGGTGTGATCGAATGTTTCTAGGTAGAGAACTAGCGAGCCTGAATCACAGGAGTCGCGGAACCACTGTCCGAGCGCCTTCGGATCGTGTGTTGGAAGCGCCGTGTAACCAATCTCTTGTGCAATATCGATCATTGTTTGTGGACGAAGTCCTCCATCTAAGTGATCGTGAAGGAGCGCTTTAGGCAAGCGCTTAATCTGCTCTGGGCTTGGAATCTTTAGTAGTGCGCTCATCCTTCAATCCTTTCAATCACAAGGGGTAGTCGATTAACGACTCCACCTTCGATAATTTCAACAGCGCCAACAAGAGCCTCAAGTGCACGCTCAAATCGCTCAGGTTCATCTGTATGAAGCGTCATGACCTTCTCGCCTGCGCGAAGATAATCTCCAGGCTTTGCATGCATCTCAATTCCCGCCCCGGCTTGAACTTTCTCACCTTGCTTTGAGCGACCTGCGCCCAGACGCCATGCGCTGACTCCGACCGCCATTGCATCCATCTTTGTCATCGTTCCAGATTCTGTAGCGTTAATAACATATTGGTTTTTCGCTACAGGCAATGGAGCATCTGGATTTCCACCCTGAGCAATAATCATTCGTCTCCAGTGATCCATTGCAGAGCCATCCCGAAGAGCATCGGCTGGATCTTTACCCTTTATTCCTGCAGCATCAATCATCTCGCGAGCGAGCAAAATTGTAAGTTCAACGACATCTGCTGGCCCACCACCTGCAAGAACTTCTACCGATTCGCGAACTTCAAGGGCATTGCCTGCTGTGAGTCCAAGCGGTACATCCATTGCAGTAACAAGGGCGCGCATCTTTACTCCAGCATCGAGACCGAGTTGCACCATTGTGTGAGCTAATTCAGATGCTCGCTTTGGATCACTCATAAAGGCACCACTGCCAGTTTTAACATCTAGGACAAGAGCAGATGTGCCTTCGGCAATTTTCTTACTCATAATAGATGAAGCGATGAGTGGGATCGCCTCGACTGTTGCCGTCACATCTCGTAGTGCATAAAGTTTCTTATCTGCAGGTGCAAGTCCGGCTCCTGCTGCGCAAATAACTGCGCCAGTATCTTGCAATACCTTTAACATCTCTGCATTTGTGAGAGATGCTCGCCATCCTGGGATCGATTCCAATTTATCGAGCGTTCCGCCTGTATGTCCAAGGCCACGACCAGAAAGTTGAGGAACTGCTCCGCCGCATGCGGCTACGAGCGGTGCTAGAGGAAGGGTGATTTTATCTCCGACTCCCCCTGTTGAATGTTTATCAGTTGTTGGACGATCGAGCGATGACCAGTTCATTCTCTCGCCACTGTTGATCATCGCATTGGTCCAACGAGAAATTTCGCGCGAGTTCATTCCATTAAGCAAGATAGCCATCAGCAACGCTGACATTTGTTCGTCGGCAATCACGCCACGTGTATAAGCATCGATAGTCCAGTCGATCTGCGGATCAGTAAGTTCATTGCGGTCGCGCTTAGCTGCGATTATTTCTACAGCTGCAAATGGCTCAATCAAGTCGTTTTACCATCTCTTCTGGTCCAAATGCCCACGGAAGGAGTTCCGAGAGGGGTTTAATTCCATCATCTGTCATGAGTTGAAGTGATCCTCCGCCGTGCTCTTGCAAGAGTTGGCGACATCGTCCACACGGCATTAAATAATTACCTGCGATATCGACGCAGGAGAAAGCAACCAGGCGTCCTCCGCCAGTGGAGATGAGGGTTGAAACAAGACCGCATTCAGCGCAGAGAGTTAAGCCATAACTCGCATTTTCGACATTGCAGCCGGTAATGATTCGACCATCATCAACGAGTGCTGCTACGCCGACGGGAAACTTTGAATATGGCGCATATGCCGTCTTCATCGCATCTACTGCCTTAGCGTGGAGAAGATCCCAATCAACGTTCATATGTTGAGCTCGCAATGGCATTGATCGCGTTTGTTTGAGCGGCAAGGGGCTTTGATTTAATCACGATTTCGATTCCCTTGTCAGCAATTGTATAGCGGTGGCCATAGATGCCAGCCTTAGAATCAAGAACTTCCAAGAGTGGAGTATCTGTCACTGATTCTGCAATTAAATCTGTAAGCGCCTTATCAACACGCTTAGTTACAGAGGCAAGAAGATACTTTGCAGTAGATGGAGTAACACTTAAATATAGGTCGGGTTCGACAACAATAACGCCAACTTCATTTGAAATTCCTTTGCGTGGCTTTGCTGAATTTTGAGCTACGACCGCGTCAAAGATCGCATCTGCGCTGCCTGATGTTGCAAGATAGAGAACATCCACACCCGTAGACATGAGCGCCTTTGCCTGAGAGGCACCTGTTGATGGCGCAAATTTCACATACGATTTAATATTCTTCTTTGCCGCCTTGACGCCTGCAAGGAAACCATCTTCATAACTAGATATTTGGGAAGGCGTAGTAATCATGGCGACTTTGCCGGTCTTCGTTGAAAGAGCTGCAGCCGCGCCTGCAAGGAATGCTCCCTGAGTTTCATCAAAGACGATGGATGCAACATTAAATGCGGCGATGGACTGATCATTGATAATGGCAAATTGTCTCTCAGGGAAATCTTCCGCAACAACGCGAAGCGTTGGTGCATAACCCGCGCCAATTGCAACGATCACTTTGCAACCTTTTGAAACAAAAGTACGTAGACGTTTATTTCTATCGGCTTCACTTCCATCCGTAACAGCAGATTCAGCGGCAAATGGGCTCACTTGTTGGGATTTCTTGAGTCCGGCAAATGCTGCATCGTTGAAAGAGCGATCGCCAGGTCCACCTGTGTCATAAGCAAGGCAGAGAGATGGAACTGTTGCATGTGCGGGAGTTGCCACGAGCGCCGATGCGCCGAGAGCGATCGTAATTGCGACGACAGGTAATTTGATCATAAGACCATCCCGAGATTCTTATATGTGTCAGAGATTGTAAGAGCTGCGACTTCCTTCGCTTTTTGCGCACCATCATGCAAGATATCTATGAGGTGTTTTTCATCCTCAAGTAGCTCAAGAGCGCGCGCGCGAATAGGACGTAGGTATTCAACTACAACTTCAGCTACAGCTGATTTGAAATCACCGTAGCCCTTGCCTTCAAACTCTGCTTCAAGTTCAGAGACTGACTTTCCAGAAAGCGCCGAGTGAATGGTTAGAAGATTGCTAATTCCTGGCTTTTGCGCCAGATCAAATTTAACTTCGCGGCCAGTATCTGTCACTGCGCTCTTAATCTTCTTTGCATTTGCTTCAGGCGTATCCATAATTTCGATAAGTCCTGATCCAGATCCAGATGACTTGCTCATCTTTGATGTTGGTTCTTGGATATCGTAAATCTTTGCACCCTCTTTAAGGATGTATCCCTCTGGAATTCTAAATGTCTGCCCGTATTTCGTATTAAATCTTTCAGCGAGATCACGAGTGAGTTCGATATGTTGGCGCTGATCTTCACCTACGGGAACATAATGTGCCTGGTATAAAAGAATGTCAGCAGACATCAACATGGGATAGGTAAAGAGGCCGACTCGAGTTGTATCAGTTCCGCTCTTTTGTGATTTATCTTTAAATTGAGTCATGCGACTTGCTTCACCGAAGCCAGTAAGGCATTCCATGATCCATCCCAATTGGTTGTGGGCAGGAACGTGTGATTGAACAAAGAGAGTTGATTTCTCAGGTGATATTCCGAGTGCAAGTAATTGAGCAGCTGAGACGAGGGTGCGCTTGCGCAGGAGAGTTGGATCAGTCTCAACGGTGAGGGCGTGGAGATCGACGATGCAATAAAAGGCATCATGCTCTTCTTGGAGTTCTACCCATTGTTTTACGGCGCCCAGATAGTTTCCGAGATGGAATGAGTCACTCGTGGGTTGAATGCCGGAAAGGACTCTCTTGCGCGTCATGCTAGTAATTCTCGCATGAATTAGTGCTTACGTGAGATCAGAAGTTTGCCCACGCGCTTGCCTTCCATCGTTACGACGGTAAATCGCAGGCCATTGATACTTGCGACATCGTTAGAAACTGGGATTCTGCCGAGAAAATGCATCACAAAGCCACTTGCTGTCTCATAAGGGCCCTCTGGAATATCAATCCCCGCCTCATCGCGAAGGTCATCGATCGATATCAAACCATCGACTTCAAAGTCGTTTGTCTGCGATTCGAAGGAAACCTCTTCCTCGTCTGTGTCGTACTCATCTTTAATATCGCCAATGAGCGTCTCAACGAGATCTTCCAAGGTGACGATGCCATCGGTTCCACCGTATTCATCAAGAACGATCGCAAGGTGCTGGCGTTGGCTGCGCATCTCGGTAATGGCGGGGAGGATTCCCTTTGTACCTGGCATAAAAATCACGCTTCGGACGAGTTCTTGAATCTTTCCACCAGCGCTCACAAGAGATGTATCCAAGAGATCGCGTACATGGATAAAGCCAATGACTTCATCACTTGATCCACGCACAACGGGATAACGTGAATGTGCCTTATCAACGGCAAGACCGATCGCTTTACCAACGGTAAGAGTCGCATCCATGAAATCAACTTCTGTGCGCGGAACCATTACCTCGTGGATTTGGCGCTCTGAGGCGTTAAAGACTTCTTCAACGATGTCGCGTTCTTCATCGGTAAGTGCTGCGTGGCCCGATACAAGATCAAGGAGTTCTTCTTCAGACATCTGGCTGCGTTGTTCTTCGGGGTCTACGCCAAAGAGTCGCACAACAATATTCGTTGAATGTGAGAGCAACCAAATAAATGGGCGAAATATTTTTGCAATGAGATCGATAAATCCTGCGCTAGCAAGAGAGATTTCTTCTGTGCGAAAGAGAGCAAGTCGCTTCGGAACAAGTTCACCAAATACCAATGAGAAATAGGCGATGATGAGAGTTACACCGACAAGCGATGTTGCATTGCTGGCACTTCTGGATAGACCGAGTTCTTCAAGCTTCGGAATTACATAGACGCCAAGCCTTTCAGCACCCAGGGCTGCAGAGAGAAAGCCACAGACGGTGACGCCTACTTGGGCAGCTGCGAGGAATCTATTTGGATTAGTGGCAAGTTCTGCGACCTTGGCTCCGCGTTTTCCTCGAGATGCCAACTGTCTAACCTGGCTCTCGCGCAGGGAGATCAAAGCGATCTCAGCGGCCACAAAGATGGCGCCGAGGAGGATAAGGCTAAAGACAATGGCGATATCGCCTGCGAGTGAGCCTAGAGAGAGTGACTCCATGATGGACAGAGTCTACTCGCCTTCCTTATGGCGCTGAAGTGCCATAGTCTTGGCTCGTTGGCCAGCAGGCCAGCACCTTCATCCTCGGACCGTCGGGCACGTACCTGCCCGGAGAAGGAGATACCGTCATGGCATCTGTCGTATTTGAAAACGCTTCACGCATCTATCCGGGCACTACCACCCCGGCAGTTGATAAATTAAATCTCACCGTAAACGATGGCGAATTTCTCGTCCTCGTTGGCCCATCAGGTTGCGGAAAATCAACATCACTTCGTATGTTGGCCGGACTTGAAGATATCGATTCAGGTCGAATTCTCATCGGCGATCGAGATGTAACTAATGTGGCTCCAAAAGATCGCGATATCGCAATGGTCTTTCAGTCATACGCTCTCTATCCCCATATGACTGTCGCGGAAAATATGGGCTTTGCTCTGAAAATCGCAGGCGTTGCTAAAGACGAGCGCGATCGCCGAGTCCGTGAAGCTGCAAAGCTTCTAGACCTCGAGCCATATCTAGAGCGCAAGCCAAAAGCACTTTCAGGTGGACAACGTCAGCGCGTTGCAATGGGACGCGCAATTGTTCGCGAACCTCAGGTATTCCTTATGGATGAACCACTCTCGAACCTTGATGCAAAGTTGCGCGTAGCAACTCGTACACAAATCGCAGCGCTTCAGCGCCGCCTCGGCATTACAACTGTCTATGTAACGCACGACCAAGTTGAAGCTATGACTATGGGCGATCGCGTTGCTGTTCTTAAAGATGGCCTTCTTCAGCAAGTAGATACACCTCGCAACCTCTATGACAATCCAGCAAATGCATTTGTTGCAGGCTTTATCGGCTCACCCGCGATGAACTTGCTCAATGCTCCTGTTGCAAATGGCAAAGCGATGCTTGGCGATCTAGCCGTTGATGTTCCTGCAGGCCATGGTTCACACATCACAGTGGGAATCCGACCAGAAGGATTTACGCCATCTGCGACTGGATTTAAAGTCAGCGTTGAAGTTGTTGAAGAACTCGGCGCAGATGCATTTGTGTATGGAAAGCCTGCAGATTCAACTGTCGTCTTTGCTAATGCAACAGATGAAGGTTCTCAAGTAATTGTTCGCTGGGATCCTAAAAATCCTCCAAAGCCAGGTGACACAATCACCGTCACCGCACTTGCATCATCAGTTCACCTCTTTGATGTAGCAACAGGAGAACGTCTCAAGTAATAAATTCTTAACGTATTCAAGGAAAGCCCTCTGAGAAATCAGGGGGCTTTCTTATGCTCCCGTAGTAATCGGTGCACCTTCGAGCTGTGCCCATTCTGCATCTGTAAAGATTCGAGAGCGAATAAGGAATCGTTTTCCTTCGGGCGCTTCGAGTGAGAAGCCACCGCCCCGACCATCGACAACATCAATAGTTAGATGGGTATGTTTCCAATATTCAAATTGAGAGAGCGACATCCAGACCGAAATTGGTTCTGGTGCACCTTTAATATCAAGCTCCCCCAAAAGAACATCTGATGCGCCAACTTTGAACTCACCTTTGAGGTAACACATTGGTGATGAACCATCACAACAACCACCTGATTGGTGAACCATCAGCGGGCCATTGATCTTGGTCAGTTTAAGAAATAGCTCTGCCGCCTCTGGGGTAACATCAACTCGAGGCGGCAGAGCCATTGAACTTCCTTATCTCTTCTTAATATAACTTTTTCAAATTCGGCTTAAAAGAAACCTAGCTTATTTGGTGAATATGAAACAAGTAGGTTCTTTGTCTGCTGATAATGATCAAGCATCATCTTATGGTTCTCGCGTCCAATTCCAGAGGCTTTGTAGCCACCGAAAGCAGCGTGTGCCGGGTAAGCGTGATAACAATTTGTCCATACGCGTCCGGCCTTGATTTCACGACCAGCACGGTAGGCGGTATTCATATCGCGCGTCCAAACACCCGATCCAAGTCCATACAGCGTGTCATTGGCGATCTTCATGGCTTCATCAAAGCCATCAAAGCGAGCAACCGATACGACAGGGCCAAAGATCTCTTCTTGGAAGATTCTCATTGAGTTCTTTCCTTCGAAGATAGTTGGCGAGACGTAATATCCACCCGATAAATCACCACCGAGATCAACTCTCTCGCCACCGGTGACAAGCTTTGCTCCTTCTTGCTTGCCGATTTCAATGTAGGAAAGGATCTTCTCGAGTTGATCATTGCTCGATTGAGCACCGATCATTGTTGCAGGATCGAGAGGGTTTCCTTGAATAACCGCCTTTGTTCGAAGGGTCGCATCCGCAAGGAACTTGTCATAGATCTTTGTCTCAATCAGCGCGCGTGAAGGACAGGTACATACCTCACCTTGATTGAGCGCGAACATTGTAAATCCTTCAAGTGCCTTGTCATAGAAAGCATCATCTGCTGCTGCAACATCGTTGAAGAAGATATTGGGACTCTTGCCACCTAGTTCAAGGGTGACAGGAATAATATTTTCAGATGCATATTGCATAATCAAACGACCAGTTGTGGTCTCACCGGTAAAGGCAACCTTTGCGACTCGAGGAGAAGATGCGAGTGGCTTTCCAGCTTCTACGCCGAATCCATTGACAATATTGAGAACGCCAGGTGGCAAGAGATCTTTAATGAGATCCATCCAGAAGTGAATCGACGCTGGTGTCTGCTCAGCTGGTTTGAGAACTATGCAGTTTCCTGCAGCAAGTGCTGGCGCCAATTTCCATGTTGCCATAAGGATTGGAAAGTTCCACGGAATAATTTGTGCAACTACACCAAGAGGCTCGTGGAAATGATAAGCGACTGTGTCGTTATCTAACTCACCGAGACTTCCTTCTTGCGCGCGAATAGCTCCGGCAAAATATCGGAAGTGATCGATTGCAAGTGGCATATCTGCTGCCATCGTTTCGCGAACAGGCTTTCCGTTATCCCATGTCTCTGCAACTGCAAGAGCTTCCAGATTTGCTTCCATTCTGTCAGCAATTTTATTAAGAATAATTGCGCGCTCGGTTACTGAAGTCTTACTCCATGCAGGAGCTGCGGCGTGAGCGGCATCAAGAGCTTTTTCAACATCAACGTGATTTCCTCGTGCAATTTCACAAAAGATTTTTCCGTTTACTGGAGATACATTTTCAAAGTACATTCCTGTATCAGGCTTAACAAATTGCCCATTAATCCAGTGGTCATACCGTGGCAAGAAGGTTGCCTTACTTCCTGGTTGGCCTGGTGCTGCATAAATACCGCTCATGATGACTCCAATGTCGTTATATGCGTAGATTCTCCGCGCTTTCCCAAGATGCTAGACCTGAGGTTTGAGAGTTTCAATAGGTTTGGCAGGGGCTGGCACTACCCAACGCTCAGATGGGAAGGATTTCACCCTCAGAAAAAATGCCTGGATCGGTAATGGAGCTGCGCAAAATATGAACTTTCCCTGAGCCGTGGACTCTCCATGAACCGGTAAAGACCACCGCAGTATCTTCATCTATTCCAAGGAGCGTTGTATCTGCATCGGTTCTAATAACTGCGGCAGATACTCGATCAGGCAGCCATCCTAAGAATTTGTCGTAATGTGGAATCACTTCAATCGATGGAAGTAGCCCAAGACCTGGCGTTATATGTGACCTGCGAATTCCAATGATCTTGCTGCCAAAAGCCATAGCTCCTGCAGAACAACCAGCGAGTGAACTTCCTGATTCCCATTGTTCAACGATCGCGCTCCATAGGGGCGTATCCATAAATGTCTCTGCGATATGTCCCGGGTCACCCCCAGAGAAATAAATAAGGCCAGCATTTTTTACTTCTTCAATAAAACCTTCGTTAAATGCATCTTCTCGTCGAAGAACAGGGAGATATATCTGCTGGCTACCGATTCGATTAGATTGCTCACGGCCGCGATTTTCCCAGAAATCTAAACGGTCGGTGCTTTCTTTTCCTGCACCCGTTGGGATTTGTATATAGGTATTTTTCTTTCCCTTTGAAATAGCAAGATGCAGGAGATCATTTTCAATCTCCTGCATCTGCGGTAAATACTCACCTGAACCAACAAGCGCTATTGCGCCACGGTTCGTTTCCATAGATGGACTATGCCATTACTTTCTTCAAGTTCTCATCGATTGAAGCAAGGAACTCTTGAGTTGTTTGCCATGGAGCATCTGGGCTGATCAACAGCGCTAGATCCTTGGTCATCTTTCCTGATTCAACTGTCTGAATACAGACCTTCTCAAGGGATGTAGCGAACTCTGCAAGTTGTGGATTGTTATCCAACTTTGCACGGTGAGCTAAGCCTTGTGTCCAGGCGAAGATTGAGGCGATTGGATTGGTTGATGTGGCCTTACCAGCTTGGTGATCGCGATAGTGGCGAGTCACGGTGCCGTGGGCTGCCTCTGATTCAACTGTCTTTCCATCTGGAGAGAGAAGAACAGATGTCATCAAACCAAGTGATCCATAACCTTGTGCGACGGTATCTGATTGAACATCGCCGTCATAGTTCTTACATGCCCAGATATATCCGCCTTCCCAACGAAGAGAAGTCGCAACCATGTCATCGATAAGGCGGTGATCATACGTAATTCCAGCTTTTTCAAACTTCTCTTTAAATTCGCTCTCAAAAACCTCGGCGAAAATATCCTTGAAGCGACCGTCATATGCCTTAAGGATTGTGTTCTTGGTAGAGAGAAAGACTGGGTAGTTGCGAAGAAGGCCATAGTTCATTGATGCGCGAGCAAAATCGCGAATTGATTCATCAAGGTTATACATTCCCATGGCAACGCCTGATGATGGGAAATCAAAGACGTTAAATTCCATTGGCTTTGAACCATCTTCTGGAACAAATGTCATTGTGAGCTTGCCAGGGCCAGGAACTAGGAAGTCGGTAGCTTTGTATTGGTCACCAAATGCATGGCGGCCAATCACAATTGGCTTAGTCCAGTGTGGAACCAAACGTGGAACGTTGGTGATGATGATTGGCTCGCGGAAGATAACGCCGCCCAAGATATTGCGGATTGTTCCGTTAGGAGATTTCCACATCTTCTTAAGGCCAAACTCTTTTACGCGAGCCTCATCTGGAGTAATCGTTGCGCACTTGACGCCAACGCCATGCTTTTGAATTGCATAGGCTGAATCAATAGTGACCTGATCATCTGTTGCATCGCGATTTTCCATACCAAGGTCGTAGTACTCAAGGTTGATATCGAGATAAGGCAGGATGAGGGAATCTTTAATGAACTTCCAGATGATGCGAGTCATTTCATCGCCATCTAGCTCGACAACCGTTCCTTCAACTTTGATCTTATTCATCGCTTACTCCTTCTTGGTAGCTTGGATTAGAAACTTGGATACTCAATAGTCAACAGTGACTTAAAGGCTCTGCACATCTGCTTGCTTTGCGCGGACAGCTTCTGCAGCCTCTTTAAGGCTTGCTAGCTCTGCATCAGTGAGTTTGGTTTCAACGACTTTCTTGACGCCGCTGCGACCAATCTCTGCTTCAACACCGAGATAAACGCCGGAAATTCCGTATTCGCCATCGACCCATGCACAGACAGGCATAACTGCGCCTGAATCTTCAATAACAGCTTTAGCCATACGAGCTGCTGCAGCAGATGGCGCGTAATAAGCAGAACCTGTCTTAAGGAGAGCAACGACTTCTGCTCCACCATTGCGAGTGCGATCTACAAGTTCATCGATCTCTGCTTGTGAGAGCTTCTCTGTAAGTGGCGCTCCATCGACTGTGCAACGGCTTGGGACTGGAACCATTGTGTCTCCATGTGAACCAAGTGTCAGCGTCTTGACTGAAGAGACGGCAACACCTAACTTTTCAGCAACAAAGTTTGTAAAGCGCGCAGTATCGAGCATTCCTGCCTGGCCCATTACGCGATTCTTTGGAAATTGAGTTGCAATCTGTGTCAGCGCTGTCATCTCATCAAGTGGATTTGAAACCACGATGATGACCGCGTTCGGTGAATGCTTTGCAATATTTTCTGCAACTCCGCGGACGATGCCAGCATTTACACCGATGAGGTCCATGCGGCTCATACCTGGTTTGCGCGGGAGTCCTGCAGTAATGACAACAACATCTGAATCTGCAGTTGCTTCATATCCGCCGCCATCAACTGTCGTTGTGGCTCCAATAATTTTTGTTTCAAAACCTTCGATTGAGCGAGATTGGTTCATATCAAGGGCGAGGCCTTCGGGCTTACCTTCGAGAATATCTGTCAGAACGACAGTGTCGAAGATGTTGTACTCGGCTAGACGGAGTGCGGTTGTAGATCCATAAAAACCTGCTCCAACAACGGTGACTTTCTTTCCCATCGTGAACTCTTTCCCTAGAGGTTGTGAAATTAAATATCTCTTGACGTCAAGACAAACTCTACAGCCCGCGCGGAAGTGAAATCGCCAGCGCTAGGAGCGCAACGGCGATACCCAGGGCTAAATAACGCTCAACTTTCCCAGTTTTCCAATGTGCGATAGCGATCACACCTGTTCCGAGGGCGATCACGATCGAACCAAGGCGAACGAGCGATGCGATGCCAAGGACAATTCCAACTGCGATGGCAAGGTAGGCGATGCGAACCTTTGAGGAGTCTATTTCTCGCATGCTTCAACAACATTCTGTAAAAGCATCGCGCGCGTCATGGGGCCAACTCCCCCAGGCATTGGAGCTACATATGCTGCAACGTCCATTACTCCTGGATCAACATCGCCCAATAAGCCTGCATCGGTTCGCGAGATTCCGACATCAAGAACGGTTGCACCAGGTTTGATCGCATCGGCTTTAAGAAAATGCGCCTTTCCAATTGCAGCAATGACAATATCTGCTCTGCGAGTATGAGAGAGAAGATCTTTCGTTCCTGTATGTGTCAAGGTCACAGTTGCGTTCTCTTCGCGACGAGTAAGCAATAAGCCGAGAGGGCGACCAACGGTAAGGCCTCTTCCGATAACTACGACTTCTGCTCCTGCAAGTGGAATCTTGTAGTGGTTAATGAGTTCAACAATTCCACGAGGAGTACATGGAAGCGGCGCAGAATATCCCGCAACGAGTCGGCCAAGATTCATCGGGTGTAATCCATCTGCATCTTTTGCAGGATCTATCGCTTCTAGAATTGCTTGTGTATTAATTCCTTGTGGCAAGGGAAGTTGAACGATGTATCCGGTGCACTCAGAGGAAGAGTTAAGATCGGTAATGGCAGCAAGTACATCACTTTGAGTTGCGCTGGCTGGAAGATCGATGCGGATAGAACGAATCCCGACTTGTTCGCAATCACGATGCTTTCCAGCAACATATGACTGAGATCCAGGATCGCTACCGACAAGAATTGTTCCAAGACCTGGCGTTATTCCTTTAGCTTTAAGGGCCAAGGTTCTTATTGCAAGCTCACCTTTAATCGAGGCAGCTAGCGCTTTGCCATCAAGGATTGTTGCGCTCATATTGCAAATCCTATCTTTACGCGTGAGAGAAATGTCGAGTGCCCGTAAAAAACATCGCTATTCCTGCATCTGATGCAGCTTTGATAACTTCTTCATCTCGAATACTTCCACCTGGTTGCACAATTGCGCTAACTCCTGCCTTAATGAGGATTTCTACGCCATCTGCAAAGGGGAAGAAAGCATCACTCGCGGCAACGCATCCTGCGACGCGCTCACCTGCGCGATCGACGGCAAGTTTCGCCGAATCAACGCGGTTGACCTGACCCATTCCTATTCCTACAGATGCACCGTTGTGTGCCAGAAGAATTGCATTGCTCTTTACTGCCCGAACACTGCGCCAAGCAAATTCAAGATCTTGGAGAACTTCTGGAGCGAGAGTTTCACCAGTGACTTGCTTCCAGTTGCGATAACTATCTCCTGGCGCATCAATGAGGTCAGTGTCTTGAAGTAAGACCCCGCCTGAAACTGGGCGCATTTCAATCTGTGAAATCTTTGTATCGACACATGTCAGAATTCGAATCGATGGTTTTTTGGAGAGAATTTCTAAAGCTTCCGGATCGTATTCTGGGGCGATGATGACTTCTGTAAAGATTTGCGAAAGCGGCAAAGCCATTTCAACAGTAACTTTTCTATTAGCTGCAACAACTCCGCCGAAAGCTGAAACTGGATCACAAAGGTGAGCGGCGGCGTATGCAAGTGCAATATCTTTACCAATTGCGATTCCGCATGGATTGGCATGCTTAATAATGGCAACGCATGGATCGGCGTGATCTAACGCTGCTCTCCAAGCCGCATCTGCATCTGTGTAATTATTAAATGACATCTCTTTGCCGTGGCTCTGCACCGCGTTAACGATCCCTGGAAGTCCATTGCGGTAAATGGCTGCGCGCTGATGAGGGTTTTCTCCATAGCGCAGTGAATTTTCGCGGTGATAAATATTTCCAAACCACTCTGGAAGCTCGCCCTTTACTTCCCCTAACCAATTGGCAATTGTGAGGTCGTACTGAGCTGTAGTTCTAAAGACTTCGAGAGCAAGAGATCTACGCTCCTCTAAAGTGAAACCACCTGCTGTGATCGCTGCAAGGAGTTGGTCATATTGAGACGTTTGGCTCAGCACTGCAACGCTGCCATGATTTTTCGCAGCACCGCGAAGCATGGAAGGGCCACCAATATCTATCTGCTCGATACATTCGGCAAAATCCGCACCAGATGCAATGGTTTCTGCAAATGGATAGAGGTTAATTACAACGAGATCAAAGGGCTCTATCTCAAGCTCTGTAATCGCTTTGAGATGCTCTGGATTGCTTTGATCGGCCAAAATTCCGCCATGAATCTTTGGATGAAGGGTCTTTACGCGACCGCCCATAATCTCTGGAAAACCTGTATACGAACTCACCTCTGTCACTGCAATGCCAGCAGCTTGCAAAGTCTTTGCCGTTGAACCTGTTGAGAGAATTTCTACGCCTGCGCCAGAGAGAGCAGAACCAATTTCCAGAAGACGATCTTTATCATAAACACTCAGGAGAGCTCGGCGGATAGCTTTACGATCGGTCATGTGGTGACTCCAGTGTGGGTAGCAGCTTTACCAACGTCTCTAGGTAGAGTCGTCTTTCAATAACTTTGATTCTCTCGTGCAGACTCTCTTCGCTTTCACCTTCACGAACTGTAATTTTCTCTTGGGCAATGATCTCGCCAGTATCTACACCCGCATCGACCCAATGAATCGTTGTGCCAGTCTCTTTCGCGCCAGCGGCCAAAGCATCTCGAACTCCATGCGCTCCAGGAAAGAGAGGCA
>CANJXW010000002.1 GCA_947478965.1 Candidatus Nanopelagicaceae bacterium
AAGACGAAAGCGAGCATGAAGGCTTTCAGGCGTCTGAAGAAGAAGATCACGCTCATCTTCAATAACTCCACCTACATAATATGGAAGCCCACAGTTTGCGTAGGAAACGTGCCCACTTTTTTCAAGAACAATGATTTCAGCGTCAGAATCAAGGCGACGAGCTCGCGTTGCTGCTGACATTCCACCTGCAACACCACCCACAATAACAATTCTCATTAGAAGTTCACGACCGGATAGCCAGCGGAATTCCAACTATTAATTCCCTCTTTCAAATTGAAAATATTCGTAAAGCCAGCATCAGTCATCTTCGTAGCGGCGATTCCAGATCGGCGTCCACTCTGACAGTAAATTGCATATGGTGCAGATTTATCTAACTTTGCTATTTCACTATCAAAGGTTGCCGCTTCTGCATCAATATTGATTGCACCTTGAATATGTCCTGTCATAAATTCAAAAGGAGTTCGTACGTCAATGACCACGATGCCAGTTTCATTGACTTTGCTTTGAAACTCTTGGGCTCCAAGGTTCGTTGCACCCGATGAAGATCCGCAAGCGGTAAGAAAGAACGCTGATGCAAGCAGGACTGAATAGATCTTCTTCATTGTGGGCTCCTATGCCAGGCTGAGAAATAGTTTTTGTAATTTGTCAGTAACTGCCTGACTATTGGTTTTATTCTCTTCAATGCACTCTTTAAGGCTTGCCGAGATCAGCGTAAATGCCGCCGTATTGATGGCCTTGTTGACCGCTGCCATCTGCATAACGATATCTTCGCAATTGCGACCTTCTTCAAGCATTCGAACGACAGCTCCCATTTGTCCGTGGGCTCGCTTCATTCGCTTTGAGATTGCATCGATCTGTTCTGCATCTTGCAAAATGTGAGTTGGGGATGTTTTAGCCATTGCTACTTACTTCTTAGCAAGTACAGCGTTGATCGGCAGGTACTCCGGCAAGAGCATCTTCAATATGCTCGCCACAACCTGACCATGTGTATTTCTTGCAAACCTGACATGTAACGCGTGAACACATAAGAAACCCTCTTTCGATGTATGCCGTAGACATAAAATAGCATACCCCTAGGGGTATAGGCAAGACGAAAGGCTTTCTATATGTACTTGCCGAATAACCCCTTTATGCGCCTTTTTATACGCTTATTCCAGCGCAAAGTCTGATCAAGAGGCGATACTTTGAGAATCTTGGCTCCCGCTGGTTCATCGGGTGTGATGACATCCCTCAGCGCAGGAGAGTTCTGATCTAGGGAATCTGCGATACGTTCAATATTTGCAGCAAGTGAGATACCTCGAACAATCTGTTCTTGATCAGCATCCTTTGCATCCTCAATGAGAGTTTCTGCAAGGTTTGCACTTGCTTCACGTGCATCATCTGTTGGACTACCTTGCGAGCTATCTAGATAATCTTCATCGTCAAACCTCGATGAGATGGCATAACTTGCTGCCGAGAGAGCCACGGCAATCTGCTTCTTCGTCGAGTCTGCAATGCCACCACTTACTGCAGAATCAAAGAGCGTACGAGCAATAGTGCGAACTTGAACAACTGTGTGCTCGAGCGCAATTCCGCGAATATAAATATCTTCCGCTTCATCTTTCTCAGCTGTAGGAAACCATCGTGCATGTCCGCGCGCTTCAACAGATTGAGCACGTATAGCTGGAATTTCTTCAATTAAAAGTCTTGCCTTTGCCAACCAGTGGCCAGCCTCTTTCTGCGTGTACCCAGCTGCGACACCTTCTGACATTGTGGCAAGGAGTTCTGCTGCTTTCTGGCTCACCGCTGTTATCTGATCTACTGCTCGGCCAACTGGCGTATTTGAATGTGAGAAATAGGAAAAAATAATTGCAATTGCGGCACCAATAAGCGTCGACCCTAGGCGATGTACCGCCGTACTCTCGCTGAGTCCAGGACCGATAACAATCAAAGCCGTCACTGGAACATTTACTGAGGCAACTTCGCCAAGATGAAGTCCTCGAGCGACAACTGAACAGAGAATGATCGTGATGCCGACAGCAAGAAAGCCAAAGTCAAAGAGCCAGACCGCAAAGAGCGCAACAGATGCGCCAAGAGCAGTTCCGACAATCTGACCAAAGCCTTCGCGTACTGATTTATGCAGCGAAATCCGGATGCTCAGTGAGCAAACGATGGCAGCGACAAGCCCGCCATCGCTTATAAGTAAATCGCCAACCTGCCAAGAAACAGCCCCAGCAAGGCCGGCGACCAATATCTGACGCACCCAGACCCGTCGATCAGAGAAGAGTTTTACCAATCGAGTTCGCATAGTGTTCAGAGTTTAGTAGGCGCGCACCATTTCAGACATCCGAGTAGCGTTTTGCGCTAAATCTCCACGTGAAAGTGCGCCACCGATAAGAAGTGCGGTATCTAGACCGTACATCTCGATCATCTCTGGAATACGTTCGATCGTCATTCCACCAGCAGGTGCAACCCACGACTTCTCCATATGCTCCATCGGCTGGTGAGCTTTGACTTGAATATCTCGACATTGTTCAGGAGTAAAGGAGAAGCGACCACCAAGGTTAGGGAAGATCGTCACATCGGATCCTGCAAGTCTCATCAAAGTGCCAAAGAGAATTCCATGTGAAATTCCCTCGCTCTTTGAAGTAACAAGTGAACCAAGCATCGCTGGGTGTCCCTGAATCGGAAGCGCTAAATCATCATCTTCTGCCAAGGAGCGCAGTGAATCAAAGCCAGTGATTCCAGGTAGAACAAGGAGTGCACCTGCACCTAACTCTTTAGCTCGATATGCAGCGTCCTTGATGCGATCGAAGGGAAGGTTAAGGCTCGGTGCATAGACACAGCTTCCGCCGACCTCTGCATTGGCTTCATTGACTGCGCGAGAGACGAGATTGACTCGCTCTGTCCAAAGTGACCAAGGTTGATTTGCAAGGCTGTGATCGTCTTTGATCATGTCAAAGCCTGAGAGGGCAAGCGTTCTTGCCATCTGCGCGAGAGTCTTTGAATCAGAGCCCATTGGCTTGAGTGCTGTTGTTAATAACGGACGCGTTGGTGCGTTAAAAAGTTTACGCAATCCATCTACACCAAATCTTGGACCCTTGAACTTTCCAATGATGACAGATGGAAGGGTGAGATCAATGATCTTTACTCCTGGGAATAGCGATGCATTTCCCCATAAAACATTGAGTAATTGAGTTAACTCTCCCCCAGCGACATCTGAGTTATAAGAAATCGTGATTACATGGAGCTCCTTTTCAGGACTCGATATATCTTCGACTTCTCCAACAACGGTCTCCTGAATCCAGGATGGTGCAAGATCATAAGGAAACTCAATCGTTTGTTCGACTCGGATTACATCTGCAATCGCCTTTGGGTCTATTCCACGATATTCGTACGTTACAAAGATACGTTCCATTAAAGCGCCTCTGCCTTTGCACTGCTGTGCAATGAGACAGAACGTTGCTCTTGGAGTTCAGTTTCGTGAATACTGAGCTTGCGGCCAAGTGCAGTTTCAACTCTCTTTACAAGAGCTGCGGCATCAATTTCGTACTCTGACATCAAGAACTTCTGCGAAGCACCATGTGCATAGGTGTCATTGAGACCGATGCGCTGCAGTGGTACGCCAATTCCTCGCTCTGCCATAACTTCTGCAATAGCGCTGCCGAGGCCACCAACAATTGAATGGTTCTCCATTGTGATGACACCGTGTTTTGCTGTTTTAAGAGCTGCAACAATTCGTGGGTCCGTAAATGGTTTTAGTGTGGATACATGAAGGTGAGAGATTGAAACTCCACGTTCCTGCAAGAGCGGAATCGCACGAAGCGCTTCCTCCGTCATTACCCCTGAGGTAAAGAGAGTGATATCTGTACCTGTTGAGAGAATTCGGGCAGTGTTTAGTAGGAATGGCTCATTCTCAGGGAAGATTCTGCTTACTTCACCGCGCAACATACGGATATAGACAGGACCATCAATCGCATGTGCGACATCTAGAACGCTCTGGGCCTCGGTTGCATCTCCTGCTTCAAGAATTGTCATATTTGGAATCGCACGCATAATTGCAATATCTTCGATTGCTTGGTGCGTTACTCCGCCTGGAGTCATAATTCCGGGCAAGAAACCAACTAGGCGCACCTTCAGTGATGGATATGCGATCGACATTTGAAGTTGATCAAGTGGGCGACGATAGAGAAATACCGAGAAAGTATGTAGCCATGGCTCAAAACCTTCACGAGCAAGCCCTGCGGCAAAGCCCATCATATTTTGCTCCGCCATACCCATTGAGAAGAAGCGCTCAGGATAGGTATCTCGCCATTTTCCAACTTCACATGAATTGGTTAAGTCAGCAGAGAGAACTAAAACCTCTGGCTTATCTTTTGCCCAGTCAATGAAGTTCTGCTGGTGTGGACGGGCAACAATTTCGTAAGTCATTTAATCATCTCCTGATAAATATTCTCGTATCGAGCACGTTCTTCGGCGCTGGTAAATCGCAAGTAGTGAAGCGTTGGGGCGCGTTCAGCCAAAATCGGTAATCCACGAACTGGATCTGTATAACAAAGAATCATGTGTGGGTTACCTGTCTCTTCTTCTGCGGCAGCAAGAATGGCAGGGATGTCATGTCCGTCTACAACGGTGACGTTCCAGCCAAATGCTTTGATGCGATCAGCTAGAGGTTCGATCTTCATCACAGTATCCATAGGTCCATCACATTGATTGAGGTTTACATCAACGATAACTCGCAACTTATCTAGACCGTGGAATCTCGCTGCTTGAAGAGCTTCATAGGTTTGACCTTCTTGAAATTCACCATCGCTCATAAAGACCCATGTGCGACCAGATTCTTTACGAATCTTACGAGCAAGGGCAATTCCTCCCGCTTGTGAAAGCGCTTGGGCAAGGGATCCTGTCGTTGTTTCAAAACCTGGTGAATGTTCTGCGCCAATCATTTCAACCGTCGAACCATCACGATTGAAGTGATCAAGTCCATCTTCGCGCAGACGTCCTGTCTCAATCAACGCCGCATAAATAACAAGCGCATAATGTGCAGGGCTTGAGATGAGACGATCAAGATCTGGGCCGGGCTTACCGTGAAATTGTGCTCCAGTTATATATGAGTGTTGGCCAATTTGTGGGACACCGATAAATGAAGGTGGAGCTATTGGTTCTTTGACTTCTGAGAAATTTAGTATTGCGCCATAGAGTGAACCTAGAAGCTCAGCTGATGAACAAGCCTGGCTCATATATCCGCCATTGTTGGCCAATGAGTGAGCTAAGACGCGCTCACGGATACCTTTTGCGATTCTTTCTACTTCTTGAATTTTTACCGAACTGTCACTCATGAGTGGCTAGTTACCTTTCGTTTGTAATACCGTCGGATCGAAATAGGCATGTACCCAATCGAATTTTCCATCTCTAACTTTGATGATGTTGACACCCTTGATCGTAAATTTTTCGCCTTGAGTGGAGGTCAAAAGCGCCGTCCATTCAAGTGCTGCTTGGTCTCCCACTGTGAGCTCGTGTGTTATTTCTACTTCTAGTCCAGGAAAGTCTGCGCCTGAGCCATCATAGAAAGTTCTAATCTGCTCGTGGCCAACAAGAACCTGCCCTGGAGGACAGAAGGTGGCATCAGTGTTGTAGTGAGAGAGAACTTTTTCAGTATCTCGCTCGCATTCAGCCTTCCAATAACTTTCTGCGATTTCACGTGGAGACTTCACATTAATTACTTCCTTTAACTGTGCGCGTTTTATCCAAAATCTCTCTGACTTTCACCGTCATGAGATTCACATCAACATTGATGTGTCGTTCCTTAATAACCATTTGGGCAGATCGTAAAACTCCACGAGCTGCTCCTTCACGAACATCTTCATCTAAAGTTTCTATATCTGAAGTCTTAGCAAGTCCAACGATCCGTCGCGCCATCTTTGCTGCAGCAAATCCAAGAGCTTCTATCTTCCATGTAGAAAGCAGGACATCTAAGAGCTCGTCGCTAAAGACGCGCTTATCAACCCGCGTTGGCCAGAGAGTTCTAAAATTCTTCTCAAAGGAAGACCAAAGAGCTTGCGGTAGCGTCGCGATGAAATCAGCTTGCTCTTCTCGCTCAAGTGCTGTTGCTCGCGCAAGAGCAATATAGAAGTTTGCAATAACTGCGCCGATATCAAAGGCAATCGGACCATAAAATGAGAACTCGGAATCAAATGCCCGCGTAGAGACTGATTTTCCGGCTGGGTCAGATTTAACGAAGACGGAACCAGTATGGAGATCTCCATGAATAAGGGCTTCAGCTGCAGTCATAAACTTAAATTTGAGCTCACCTACTTCGAGAGCCATTTGCTTATCAGCGATAACTGCCTGAGCATCGGGTTCATTTGAGATTAAATACGAGTTTCGCTCTGCTGGAAAATATGGCTCAGTAAAGACCAAATCTTCGGTGATTAAGCACAGCTCGGGGTTGATCGATTTTGCAAGAGACTTTTTATGGGCCTCTGCCCCTGCGCCGAAAATTGATGAAGCGAAGGTTACCTTCGCGATGTATTCACCAATTGCTTCTGCGCTACCCGGATTGATCTCACCCTGGTTAAGAGCGGTACGCCAGACTTTGTGATCCGAGAGATCTTCCATTGCAATGATGTAGCGCTCTGAATCATAAAAGTAGATCTCTGGAACTAAGTGCTTTGCCGCTTGGGAATGGATAAGGGTTGTCTCATATTCAATACGTGCGCGGTCGGCAGACATCGGCCAAGAAGGTCCCACAAGGCGAACGTAAGGTAGGGCTTGTTTAAGAACAATTCCCTTTCCGGATTTATCTTTAACAATGAAGACGATATTGAGATTGCCATCGCCTACTTCGTTCATTTCGACTATCGATGAAGCATCAATAACCGATGAGATCTCTGGGTGAGATCCAAGATATCCAGGAATGTTCTCTGATGTTAAAAACTCATACGTATTTTCCATGTGAATACTCCTAGACAGCTGAGATAAATCTAGATTTTTTACGTGACAAGGTAAATGAGAAGACGAGTGCTAGGAGCAGAACTGAACCCTTAACAACATCTTGTCCATAGTATGGGAATCCAGCGATCGTAAGGCCTGTGATTACGACGCCCATGAGAAAAGCTCCGAGGGCTGTTCCCCATGCATTTGGCTTACCCATAGCAAGGACTGAAGTACCGACAAGTGCGACAGCGACAGAGTCGAGCAGGAGTGAGTTTCCAGCGCTAATGTCACCTTGGCCAATACGAGAGGCAAGGATGAGTCCGCTGATAGAAGCTAAAACGCTTGAGGCAACATAGGCAAGAGTTCTATAAAGCTTGACCTTAATACCGGCCAACATTGCCGCTTCTGGATTTGATCCCACTGAGTACATAGCTCGTCCCCACGTTGTACGTGTAAGGAAGAGCCAGCAAACAATCGTCAGAGACATCCACAGTATTACTGCGTAAGGAATTGGCCCTAACTGGCCGCCATCAATCTTAAGAAATCCATCGGTAAATTTTCCAGGTGCTGTGGATCCATCTTCGAGCATCATTCCTGAAGAAACAGAGCGTCCATTAACAGGAACAAGCTTGAGTCCCATGATGGCGAACATGGATGCAAGGGTTGCAAGTAAATCTGGGATTTTAAGTACAACGATCAGAAAGGCGTTAAGTAGCCCGATGAGAGCACCGGCAAGTAAGACAAGGCCAACGGCGACAATCGCTGGCTTGTCATAGACAACCATTGTCATCGCTGAGAGCGTTACAGCCATGCCTGCTACGGCGCCAACTGAGAGATCCAGTCCACCGACAGCCATCGAAAATGTAATACCGAGACCAGTAATTGCAACGACTGATGTGTACTTAAGCATCGAGAAGAAGGTCGTTGAAATTCTAAAAGTTTCTTGTGAAGAGAAGAAAAGTACGAAAGAGATGATAGTTACAAGTATGAAACCATACTTAACTAAGAAATCTCGAGCGACGTATTCTGACCCTGGTGCCTTTATTTTTACATTCATTACGCAACCTCCGACATTTTCTTGATGATTTCATTCCTGGATGTATTTGATAGGTAACCGTCATACTTGATATCTCCATCGACCATAACAATGACTCGATCTGCTGATTCGAGAATTTCGTCAATATCTGAAGAGAAGATAATGGCTCCATTTCCCTCTCGCGCTAGATCTCTTATCTGCTTTGCAATCTCTCGACGCGCACCGATATCAACGCCTCGAAAGGGCTCATCCAGCAGAAGTAGGCGTGAATCTTGGATAAGCCAACGTCCCACCATCACCTTCTGCTGATTGCCACCGGAGAGAGAATCAACCGTTGAGCGATGTGACTGGGTGATCACATTGAGTCGCTCAATCATCTGTTTTGCCAAGTCAGTCTCTTTTGAAAAATTCATGAGCCCGCCAGATGAGATCTTCTTCAAGAACGGCAAGCTTGCGGTATTTGCGATTGACCAGCCTTCTAGAACTCCATCGCGTGCTCGATCCTCCGAGATGAGGAATATCCCCTTTTTAATCGCATCGATGGGAGATTTAGGACGATATGACTCTCCAAGGAACTCAATGGTTCCTGACTTTAATTTATCGACCCCATAGAGAGCGCGCGCCAACTCGGTTTTACCGGCTCCAAGTAATCCAATAACCCCAGTTACTTCACCGCCACGAATATCGAGTGACCATTGTTTTCCTTCACTAAATATCTGTGCATCTTTAATGGAGAGAACGACTGATGCTCCTCGTTGTTCATCTTGTGCAACCTGGGCGTCATTGAGGCTTATTCCCAACATTTCATGAAGGGCATCTTCCCAGTTGAATGGTTTTGATTGAATCGCTTGAATCACGCCATCACGTAAAACAACAATTCGATCTGCGAGTTCATCAATTTCTCCAAGTCGGTGTGAGACATAGAGAATTGCAACGCCATCAGTTCGTAGGCGCTGAATAATTTTAAAGAGTCGCGCCACTTCTAGGTTCGAGAGCGCAGAAGTTGGCTCATCGAGAATCAGGAGTGATGGATTATGAGAAAGCGCTCGAGCAAGGAGCAATAACTGTTGGTCTGCGATGCCAAGGTTAAAGACATCATCCTTGAGGATTGATTCGTTCCAATCAAGGTCAAGCTCTTTGAGAATCTCTTTCGATTCGCGAACAAGCTTGGCAGGTGTCGCAAATCGAGAAATCTCACCGAGTGCAATTCGATCAAAGAGGAGATTTTCAGCAACAGTTAACCCAGGAATAATTCCCTCGTTGATTTTCTGGTGCACTGTTTCGATACCGATGGAACGAGCTTGGAGAGGTGAATTGAACTTTGCAGGTTGATCATTTATCAGGATCTCACCTTCAAATTCTGTATAAGCACCTGAAAGAATCTTGATCAAAGTCGATTTGCCAGCACCGTTTGCACCCAAGAGAGAAACAATTTCGCCTGGTTCTATGCGAAATGAAATCCCTTTGAGAACTTCGTTGCTACCAAATGATTTTCGAACAGAACGAATTTCAAGTGACTTTTTCATCAATTCACCTCTCTAGCCCTATTAACCTATTAGAACTTTACTGCTGGGATCCAAGCTGCAGATGCAGCCTTAGACATGCTTAGAGCTGGAAGCTTTGCACGAAGATCATCCATATTCTTGATCTTGTTAGCCTTCAAGAACTTTGCAGTGATCAAAACACCAGGGAAAGATACTTCATTGGTCTTCTGCTCTCCTGCGATCTTTAGAGCCATAACACGAACTACGCCTGCACCGATCGCATTTGGATCAGTACCAGCTGTAGCTGTCCATGGGCTACCAACCTTTGTCATGAGTTCAATATCAGCATTTGAAATATCGATGCCGTAGATCTTGATCTTGCTTTGTAGCTTGTTCTGGTAGACAGCTGAAATCGCGCCCTTTGCTAGTTCATCATATGGAGCAAAGATTGCAGAAATCTTTGGATTAGCCTTAAGAGCAGCATCCACTAATTGTGCGTTATCTGTTGCAACTGAGTTTGTGAACTTACCGACGAAGAACTTCTGAGTCCACTTCTGGGCCTTCTTTGTCTTTTCCCAGACAATGTGGCGACGATCTAGAGGAGCAATTCCGAGGACGTTTACATATCCAACAGTCTTGGTCTTTCCGAGATCCTTAACAGCTTGTGCAAGTACTGCAGCAGCAAGTAGCTCATCGCTCTGTGATGTGAATACGGCGCGTGGTGCACATGCGCGGATATCAACGTCATAGACAACAACTGGAATTCCAGCATCGATCGCCTTGTTGATTCCTGGGCACATTGTGTCGGCATTACCGTGATCTACGATGATCGCCTTAACGCCTGAACCGATTGCTGTTTCCATATCAGTTGCTTGCTTAGCGTTATCTGCTTGAGCATCATAAATCTGCATATCAATACCGATAGCAGTTGCCTGCTTCTTAGCACCATTTGTCCATTGCTGGAAATAGTCTCCGGCACCTGAGTTCTGTACAAGTGCGATCTTGACTGTTCCAGCGCTAAATGGCGCTGGCTTTGTTGCTGCCTGGCTGCTTGATACCGCAGTGGTTGCTAGAACCAACGCAGCGGTAGTTACAGCAATCAGCTTAACTTTTCCTGCCTTCATTCGTTACCTCCTATAAAAACCAGCTCAGAAGTTGAGCTGGTTGTGCAATCTCGCTCACCGCGGGAAAGCAGCCGCCACGCCTCCATCAACAGCGATAACGCTGCCTGTTGTTCGTGACGATTCATCGCTGAGGAGGAAAGCGACGCTGCTAGCAACGTCGGCACTTCTCACTCTCGCATTAAGCAGATTTCGTGATGCATAGAAATCTTCAAGTTCCTCTGGCTTCACGCCATGTGCGGCAGCGCGTTGTTCGCGTACTCCGCCTTCCCATAACTTGCTGTTATCAAAGACAGCATCAGGGTTAACCGCATTTGCGCGAATTCCAATTTTTCCGCCTTCGATAGCGGCGATGCGCATGAGCTGAAGCATTCCTGCCTTTGTCGCTGAATAGCCACCAAAGCCTGCACCAGGTGCAAATGCATTCTTGCTCGCTACATAAACAAGTGAGCCGCCCATTTTCTGCTTGCGAAGTACGGTCATCATCTCTTTTGTCATCATGAAAGCGCTCGTGAGGTTGATGTCTAGACCTTTGCGCCATTTATCAACATCAAGATCTTCTAATTGATCTGAGACTCCGATACCTGCGTTAATAATTGCGCCATCTACCCCACCGAAATGTCGGATAGTTTGGGTGACGGTTTCTTTAACATCGCTTTCCTTGGATTGATCTCCCAGTACAAGAAGTGGTGGATTAAATCCTGATGACTTAAATTCAGCTTCAACAGTTTCAAGGCCCTTTGCATCAATATCTGCAAGAGTGATGTGCGCTCCAAGTTTTCCAAGGCCAAGTGCGATGCCGCGTCCGATGCCACTTCCGGCGCCAGTAACGATAAAGATATTGCCCTCGAAGCGGGCAGGGGCTGGCCTTGACTTCAATTTAAAGAGCTCTAAAGGCCAGTAATCAAAGCCAAATATCTCCGATGAAGGCACAGAGCTTCCTTCTCCAAAGACATCGCGTACTCGCGCTGCAACGCCATGAGTATGTGTCGCAATATCTGCGAGCATCGCAGCTTCCTTTAGCGTGCTCGCAGCTGTAACTGCGCCTACACCCGGAACCAAAACAACTTTAGGATCATCACCATGGCTTGTATAGCCTGGAGTGATGAGGTGTTTGTTCTCTTCAAAGTAAGCCTGATGATCAGCGCGGTATTTATCAATACCGGTTTCAACATCACCAATAGTCACAGATGCGGATTTTGGACGGATACGCATCATGTGGTCTGCGCTTGCAACTCCAGCGCTAAGAATTTGTGGCAGATCTTCGCGAGCTGCAATTTCAGATAGTCGGTTGTCAATGCGAAGTACTTGCTTCTTTCCGATTTTTCCACGAAGGGTGAGCAGAAGTTCCTTGAGCTCCTCAACTGGAAGGTCGTTATGTTGGAAATTTGCAACTGGTCGCTTATTGAGTGAATCAAGATATGTATCTGCTTTTTTAACGGCAACGATAGTTTTGTCGTAACACTTATCTGTATCTTCATCCCAGACAACAAGTCCGTGGTGAGCCAAAATAACGCCTTCGTATTCGCCAAGACCGCCGACAATCTTAGAAAGTTCAAAACCAGGGCGGAGCCAATCAACGTATGCGAAACGATCTCCAAGTGCTTCGCGCACAGCGTGCTCGCCTTGAGGATGATTTGTGAGTGCACAGATAGCATCTGAGTGAACATGATCAATATGTTTTGCAGGAAGAAAAGCATGGAGAAGAGTTTCGATAGATGGACGTCTCGAAGTTGGATCTACGAGTGCGCGAGTTACATAATCGACCATCATCTCATCTGACATTTCATCAAAACCTTGAAGAGCAAGAAGTTCTTCAAGATAGAGACCTGGATAATCGCGGTCTACTGCGTACTGCATATCGGCGCCAGAACCCTTTACCCACAGGACTTTTCTTAGGCGTCCCAAATAATCGTTTATTTCACCCTTGCTTGAAGTATTTCCACCGCCGAAGACGACGAGAGATTGATCGCCGCCGATCTTCTGTGATCGCGAGACGAGGTCGTGTAATGGCTGGTATTGGGTCATAGTGATTCGCCTTTAGCTATTTCGTAAGATTTGAGTTCTGTAATAACAGCGCTGATGTACTTTGCAGGCGTCACATCAAATGCTGGATTAAATGTCTTTGCACCAAGGGGCGCAACCTGAATTCCCTTAAAGAACGTTAGCTCTTCATCTGCGCGAATCTCGATATGAATTGATTCACCAGTCGCCAGCGAACGATCCACAGTTGATTCTGGTGCAACGACAAGGAAAGGAATTCCAGCTGCATGACATGCAAGTGCGACGCTAAGTGAACCAATTTTATTTGCTGAATCACCATTCTTTGTAATTCGATCTGCTCCAATTAGAGCTGCGTCAATGCGACCGCTCAGAATAGCCATCGCTGCTGCGCCATCTGGTTCGATGCGATAAGGAATCTCTGACTTCATGAGTTCCCATGCAGTAAGTCGTGAACCTTGAAGTAGCGGACGAGTTTCATCGGCAAAAACTTCTTTGACATTTCCACGCAAATGCATTTCGCGAATAACGCCAAGAGCAGTACCTGTTCCTGTTGTTGCAAGAGAACCTGTATTGCAATGCGTCAACAGCGTTAGAGGTTTATTGCCGAGTTTATTGATGAGCCAATC
>CANJXW010000003.1 GCA_947478965.1 Candidatus Nanopelagicaceae bacterium
CACGGTGATGAGATTGTTCTGCGCCCCTTGCGTTACCGCGATCGCGCTCGCTGGAGCGCAGTTCGAGAAGAAAATAAAGAGTGGCTTTCACCTTGGGAGGCGACTCTGCCTACTGTTCCAGGGCGTGAGGACGAGATTCTGCTCCCATCATTTCTAGAGATGGTCCGCGTCCTCAAGAGAGAAGGACGGTCTGGGCGGGCATTTTCACTGATGATCTGGCGAGGCAATAACCTCATCGGACAAATCACGATGGGTGGCGTGATCTATGGAGCCCTTCGCGGAGCCCATATTGGCTATTGGATTGATCGCGCACATGCAGGTCGCGGCTATACAACCCAAGCTGTCGAATTGATGACCTCTTTTGGCTTTCATGAACTTGGTTTACATCGCATCGAAATCAATATTCGCCCAGAAAATGCCGGATCAATTCGAGTCGCTGAAAAAGCTGGATATCTTTTCGAAGGAAAGCGCCCTCGCTACCTACATATTGACGGGCAATGGCGCGATCACCTCTGTTATGTCAAAGAAAATCCCTTGGTTATTTAACCCCCTAAATCCACAAAGGCGCGGTACACCTCCTCTAATCTTTACCATCATGGCTTCAGGAATTATCTATCTCGCAATTATCGGGATGTGGGCTGCTTATTTTCTGCCTCGATGGATCCATGACCGAAATGAATTTTCTGGAAAGAGCGTTGAAAGATATAAAAGCGCGCTACGAATAGTTGCAAGCAATACACCAGGTGGAAATTCTGGAACCGGAGCTATCCATACCGATTTAGATAGCCAAGCAAAAAACGCTCAACTCTTATTACGACGTCGCATAATTTTTTCTCTTCTCTTTATCTCCTTCATAATGACGGTGGTGGGTGTCATGAATCAAACTCTTGCACTTTCTTTTCTTGGCTTGCCGATACTTGGATTCTTTCTCTATCTCGCACAAGTGCGCCGCCAAAGTAATTCAGAAAAAATTCAACGTCGTCGTGTTACCCAACTTCATCGCTCTAGCGCCGGAGTTTCATCGACAAATCTTGCAGAAGTTTTCGTTTCAAAGCCATCAACAGAACATTGGATTCCCCTTGCAGATCGCGAACTAACGGGAGTAACGATCTTGCCTAAGGGAACTGCGATTATTCGTGGCCAATGGCAGCCAAATGCCATCCCGGTTCCTACCTATGTAAACGCTCCCAAAGCAGTTACATCCAAGCGCGTTCTTGATCTCACAACGCCTGGACAGTGGACTCTTGAGCAAGAACAGTTAGAGCGCGATGCTCTTGCAGCAGCAGCTCCTTCTCGTGATGAAGTCTTTGATCAACAGCTAGCGGATGAAGCTGTCAATCGCTTGCGCGAAAACCGCGCAGCAAATCAATAAGTTCCAGAGTTAAATTCCGGGCTTAAATCCAAGAGGGAAACCACATTCTGTTTTGCCATGCTTGGTAGGTAATGATGTCACCTCTAAAGAGTGGTAGAAAATAGATAAAGTTTATAAGAATGACAATAAAGATTAATCCGCAGAATACATAGATCTCTTTGCGATGGGTAAAGTTAGAAAGAGCAAGAGATAGACAGTAGACAATAGCCAAGATTAAAAAAGGCTCAAAAACAATGGCATAGAAGGAGAAGACCGTTCGCTTTTGAAAGAGAAACCACGGCACGTAACCAGCAATTATTCCCATAAGAATAATATTGAGCGCAGGATCAAAACGTCGCGTTGCAAAAGATTTCAGCCAATAACCAATTACTACAGCGAGTGCAATCGTTGCAAGCCACCACAAGATCGGTGTTCCAAGAGCCAGAACTTCTTGGGAGCAATCATTAGCACCGCAACCCTTTGGCGTTTCATAGAAAAATGAAGTCGGTCTTCCCATGACAAGCCAACTCCAAGGGTTTGCTTGATAGGCATGGTCTTGCGTGAGGCCAGTATGAAAGCCCAACATCTGAGAGTGGTAATGAAGAAAAGAGGTGATGGTGTTCGTCGAGTAATCACGATCCCAACCACGTGAACTTCTAAACCAGCCGATCCACGAAGCGATATAAATTACTGGGGGAATCAGAGCAAACTGGATAAGAGTTTTTATAGTCGGCTTAACAAGATCGCGTCCAGTGTGATGGGTAAAGGCGCGATAGAGAGCAACAGCGCCAAAGAGCGCAAGGAAATAAACTCCGCTCCATTTTGTTGCACTTGCTAGACCGAGAAATATGCCTGCGAGCCAATAGTTTCGTATGACAAAGAAATAGGTAGCGGCGAGAATAAAGAAGGCTAAGTAGATATCGAGCAACGCTGTCCGAGAATGAACCAGGGCAAGTCCATCAACTGCCATGAGAGCACTTGCTGAAATTGTGACTAGAGGAGAGCGGAAGAGTCTCTGGGCTATGAGTGCGATCAAAATAATCATCAGCGCACCAAGAACAGCGCCAACAAAACGCCATCCAAATTCATTATCGCCAAAGAGTTGGATCCCGAGAGCGATCCCCCATTTACCTATCGGTGGATGAACGATGAACTCTGGTTGCGTTCCTGAAACTTCCACGCCATATCGAAGAAAGTCGCGGGCGCCATCAACGTAATAAACCTCATCGAAGATGAAACCTTGTGGTCGACCCAATTGGAGCAGACGCAGGGCGAGAGAGATGAGAGTGATGGCTCCGATGGCTACGGGAGTAATAAATCTCTTCACTTGCTAAGAGTATGGGTGAATTTCCAAATTACTGAGAGGATGTCCCAATGGCCCTGACACTTGCAGCAACGCCGCTTGGAAATCCGGGAGATGCCAGCCCGCGCCTTAAGAGCGCCATTGAATCAGCTGAAATCATCGCTGCCGAAGATTCACGACGATTTCATCGCCTCTGCTCAGATATCGGAGTCACTTTTACCGGCAAGGTGATCTCGTTCTTTGATGGCAACGAAACAGCTCGTACTGAAGAAGTCTTATCGCTCTTGCGAACAGGAAAGAACGTACTCGTCGTCTCTGATGCAGGAATGCCAACGATCAGTGACCCAGGTTTTAGATTAATGCGAGATGCCATCGCTGAAAAAATCGATGTCAAAGTAATCCCAGGACCAAGTGCGCCAACAATGGCGATCGCACTTTCTGGCCTACCTACGGATCGATTTACCTTTGAGGGATTTGCACCAAGATCACAAGGCGCGCGTGAGGCTTTCTTCGAGTCGCTCCGATTTGAAGAACGCACGATGGTTCTCTTTGAAGCTCCTCATCGACTTAAGGAATCACTCGATGATGCAGTTACTGTCTTTGGAAAGAATCGAAAGGGCGCCATCTGCCGCGAAATGACCAAGACATATGAAGAAACAATTCGCGGAGATTTATCGCACCTATCTGAGTGGGCCACAACCCATGAAGTCCTCGGTGAGATCACACTCGTGATTGAAGGCGCCTCGGCCGGTTCTGCAGAGAAATCTGGCCAAGAGATGGTGGCGCGCGTTCGTGAATTTGAGGCAGCTGGAATGGATCGAAAAGGCGCCATTGCAACCGTTGCCGATGAGTTCGACCTGCCCAAGCGAATCGTTTATGCCGCGGTAGTTGATGCTAATAAGATGCGCCCGTGAAGTCTTTCTATCTAACGACGCCTATTTACTATGTAAATGATGCGCCCCATATTGGCCATGCATATACAACCGTCGCTGGAGATGTGCTCACTCGCTGGCATCGCCAAAAGGGCGAATCTGTCTGGTTCTTAACCGGCACAGATGAGCACGGACAAAAAGTTATGCGTACGGCGCAGGAGAATAACGTTGCACCACAAGCGTGGGTTGATCGACTTGTGCAAGATGCCTGGAAACCAAATTGGCAGCACCTAAATATTGCAAATGATGATTTTATTCGCACCACTGAAGTTCGCCATACAGAGCGAGTACAAAAGTTTCTGCAATCGCTCAAAGATGCTGGCCATATCTATGCTGGCAAGTACGAAGGCCCTTACTGCGTTGGTTGTGAAGAATTTAAACTTCCAGGTGATCTCCTTGAAGTCGGTGGAGAAAAACTTTGTCCCATCCATAGCAAGCCAGTTGAAATTGTTAATGAAAATAACTGGTTCTTTAAACTCTCTGCATTTGTAGAACCTCTTCTTGCTCACTATCGCGAACATCCAGAAGCATGCCAACCTGAGAGCGCTCGCAATGAAGTGATCTCTTTCCTTGAAGGTGGCGTCTCTGATTTATCTATCTCTCGTTCAACATTTGATTGGGGAATTCCTGTTCCGTGGGATCCAGCACAGGTTGTTTACGTTTGGTTCGACGCGCTCCTTAACTATGCAACAGCAGTTGGTTTAACAGATGCGCCAGATTCTGAAGGTGGAAAGAAGTTTGCACAGACATGGCCAGCAGATGTTCACCTCGTTGGAAAAGATATTCTGCGATTCCATGCAGTTATCTGGCCTGCGATGTTAATGGCTGCAGGACTTGCGGTTCCTAAGAAAGTTTTTGCACACGGTTGGTTACTTGTTGGCGGCGAGAAGATGAGCAAGAGCAAGCTCACTGGTATTGCACCTTCAGATATCACCGACCACTTTGGCGTCGACGCATTTCGTTATTACTTCTTGCGCGCAATCCCATTCGGTAGCGATGGATCTTTCTCATGGGAAGATATGAGCGCACGATATACATCAGAACTTGCAAATGATTTTGGAAACTTAGCATCACGCCTTGCTGCGATGATTGAAAAGTATGCAGATGGCAAAGTCCCTGCAGTTAGCCACGATGCGGGCCTAGAAAGTGCGCTCAGTGCAGCTGTTGCCAAGGCTGATGCTGCGATGTGCGAGCTTGATTTCCAAGGTGGAATCACAACGATTATGGATTTCTGCAAGAAGGTAAATGGTTATGTCACCGAGAAAGAGCCATGGATTCTTGCAAAAGATCCATCGAACAAGGCCCTTCTTGATGAAGTTCTCTACAACACCGCCGAATCATTACGCGCACTCGCAGTCTTGCTCCACCCGATCATGCCTGCAACGACAGAGATCTTGTGGGAGAGCCTTGGTGCAAACCAATCAATCGGACAACTTGGTGCACAAGAGATCTCGGCAGTTGCGACATGGGGACAACTTCCCCTTGGCTCTGTTGTGACAAAGACACCCGTTCTCTTTCCTCGGTTAGAGATTAAAGAGTAATTTCTCATGGCTGATCGCCACAACCGCGATATTGATCGTACTTTGGCGCCGCTGCCAAAACCTCTTCCTGTTCCGACGGTTGATGCACATGCGCACCTCGAGATAGTTACAGATGCAGCGCCGGATTCAGATGCGGTTCGTCAAGTATTAGATGATGCAAAATCAGTTGGTGTCGATCGCGTTGTGCAAGTTGGATATTCAGCAGAACAATCACAATGGTGCGTTGCAGCTGCCGAACATTTTGATGATCGCGTTTTAGCAGCTGTTGCTCTGCATCCCAATGAAGCCCCAGTCGTTGCTGATCTCGATGCTGATCTCGCAATCATTGAGAAACTTGCATGGCATCCACGCGTTCGCGCAATTGGTGAGACCGGCCTTGATTATTTCCGTACTCCCCCCGAACTTCGCGGCCGTCAGCAAGAATCCTTTAAGTGGCATATCGAGTTAGCAAAGAAGACAAAGAAGGCCCTTGTTATTCACGATCGCGATTCTCATGACGATGTTCTTTCGATATTGCTCGAAGTCGGAGCGCCAGAGAAGACCGTTTTCCATTGTTTTTCAGGTGATGTAGCGATGGCAAAGATCTGTATCGATCGCGGATACATACTCTCCTTCGCCGGAACTCTGACCTTTAAGAATGCACCGGATCTTCGCGAAGCGGTGAAGCTTGTGCCCCACGACCAGCTCCTTGTCGAGACAGATTCACCCTTTTTAGCGCCTGCGCCTCACCGTGGATCGCTTAACTCTCCAGCCCAAATTGCAACGATTGTGCGTGCGATGGCAGAGGAACGAAACGAGAGCGTCGCAGCTCTTGCAACAGCGTTATCCGTCAATGCCGAGCGAATCTTCGGTTCCTTTGCACCTGGTACTTCGATATGAGTTTGCTTGGCGCATCCGAGATACGCGCACTTGCCGCCTCACTCGATCTCAAACCGTCTAAATCACTTGGCCAGAACTTTGTTATCGATGCCAATGTCTGCAGAAAGATTGTTCGCACAGCAGGTGTGACATCAACGGATGTTGCACTTGAGATTGGGCCAGGACTTGGTTCGCTCACCCTTGCTTTGATGGAGGAAGCACATTCGGTTGTTGCAGTTGAAATTGATTCTCGCCTTGCCACACAACTGCCGATCACTGCAAAGCTACATAGCGATCACCCTGAAACTCTGACAGTAATCAATCAAGATGCGCTCTCCATTAAAGAGCTTGCCTTTGCACCGACAGTACTTGTAGCTAACTTGCCTTATAACGTCTCTGTCCCTGTTTTCTTGCATCTACTAGAAGTTCTCCCAACTCTGCGCACGGGCGTTGTAATGGTGCAGGCAGAAGTTGCAGATCGTCTTGCTGCAAAACCTAATACTCGCGAATACGGAATCCCGAGCGTTAAAGCTGCATGGTGGGCTAGCGTCACGGGTGCAGGTTCGGTTTCACGTTCTATCTTCTGGCCAGCACCGAACGTTGATTCGAAGTTAGTTTCATTTACGCGCCGAGAAACCCCGGGCGATGAGGAACTTCGTAAGAAAGTATTTGCGATCATCGATCTTGCATTTGCTCAGCGACGAAAGATGCTTCGATCAGCCCTCTCATCTATGTATGGAGGATCAGGGGCAGCAGAGAAAGTTCTGAGCGCAGCTGGAATTGATCCAACGTTAAGAGGCGAAGCTCTTGATATCGCTGCGTTCTGCAAGATCGCTCAACAAGGTTTAGAGTCGTAGGGTGTCAAAGTCAACGGTAACTGTCCGCGTACCCGCAAAAGTTAATTTGCAGCTTTCCGTTGGCCCGCGTGAAGAAGATGGGTATCACAACCTCGTCTCTGTCTTTCAGGCAATTTCTATCTATGACGATGTCACGATTACAAAGACTCATGCCGGATCCGGCATCACGATTTCAATCATTGGTGATCACACCCATGGTGTACCTGCGGATGCGACAAACCTTGCCGTAAAAGCAGCACACTTAATTGAAAAAGAATATGATTTTGAGATTGATGCCCATATCGAGGTAAAGAAATCGATCCCTGTTGCAGGTGGCATGGCAGGTGGAAGCGCTGATGCTGCAGCTGTCATCGTTGGTCTCGATGCGCTCTACACCTTGATGATGACGCGCGATAAGATGTTTGAACTTGGTTCACAACTCGGCAGCGATGTCCCATTCATGATCTCTGGCGGCACAGCAATTGGCCAAGGTCATGGTGATCAGCTCACTGCAGCACTTTCACGCGGTACATATCATTGGGTTATTGCACTCTCTAGCGTTGGTCTCTCAACACCAGCTGTTTATGCAGAGTGCGATCGCTTGCGTGCAGGTTCAACAATTAGCGCCCCGCAAATTAATGATCAGTTAATGCAATCTCTCTTAGCATCTAATTCAAAAGCGGTCGGTCGCGCGCTTCATAATGATTTACAACCGGGTGCATGTTCATTGAGACCCGCATTGACTTTAGTTCTCGGAGTTGGCGAAGAGTACGGAGCACTTGGTGCGATTGTTTCTGGGTCAGGACCAACAGTTGCATTCTTAGTTGAAGATGAAGAACAAGGACTTGATTTAGCAGTAGCGCTGACAGCAAGTGGTGTAGTCGGAAGCGTTGCGCGGGCGATTGGTCCAGTCCACGGCGCAAAAGTTATTTAACTATCTTTTCCGCTATCTTCAACGGTACTTGCAAGGACGCTTAATAATTGTGCAAGATGCGCACGCTCTTCTTTAGAGAGAGCGGCAAGAAGTTCGCGCTCTCGCTCAAGAAGTTCACTCAAAGCATCATCGACCGCTTGGATTCCTGTCAGGGTCAACGTCACAAGAGAGCCACGACCATCACTTGGATCGGGTTGGCGCGTTATAAGTTTTAACTCCTCAAGATGATCCAGGCGATTTGTCATTGTTCCGCTGGTCACCATCGTTTCCTGCATGAGCTGGCCAGGGGAGAGTTGATAGGGCGCACCAGCCCTGCGAAGGGCGGCGAGAACGTCAAAGCCCCATGTTTCGATCTCGGCAAAGGCATCGCGACGCGCAATATCGAGCTGGCGCGCGATTCGTGTGATGCGGCTCAAGATTTCAAAGGGAGAGAGGTCAAGGTCGGGGCGCTGGATCTTCCAGGCAGCGATCAGGCGATCGACCTCATCACGGTTTGCGCTCATGCCATAAGGCTAGTGGTCAGCAGCACTGGCGCGGATGAGGGAGAATACGGGTTCCGCCATTGTGTAGTGGCTAGCACATGGGCCTTTGAAGCCCAGGGTCCAGGATCGATACCTGGTGGCGGAGCAAGTTCAATTGCCCGCCCGATAGACTCCCCTCTGTGAGCACATCTCGTCTCGAAACAGTCGTTGTCTTGGCTGCTGGCGAGGGAACTCGAATGAAATCTTCCACACCAAAAGTTTTACATCCCATTGCAGGTCGCTCACTACTAGGACATGTACTTAACGCAGTCGATGCACTTTCACCAAGCCATGTACGAATTGTTGTCGGCGCCGGACGCGAATCAGTTGAAGCACATATCAAAGAGATCGCACCAACTGCGCACACTGTCTTCCAAGAGCGACGCGGTGGCACAGGACATGCAACTCAATTGGCGCTCGCAGGTATGGAGATTGCCGGAACGATTTTAATTCTTGCTGGCGATACACCGATGCTGACATCTGAATCACTTTCACAACTTCTTGAAGTTCATCACGCAGGAGATTTCACAGCATCAGTAATGACTGCAGAACATCCAGATCCAACTGGGTATGGCCGCATTGTTCGAGCAGATGATGGATCCTTGCTTCGCATCGTTGAAGAACGCGATGCCGATGATATGGAAAAAGCAATTTACGAAATTAACTCAGGTGTGTATGCCTTCGATGCACAGAAACTTATGGGCGCAATTGGAAAGCTCAGTACTGATAATTCACAAGGCGAGTTGTATCTCACCGATGTTATTGAAATTCTGCGCAATGAAGGTGGCAGCATCGCTGCCGTCCTGATTGAAGATTTTATTGAGACCCTTGGAATTAACGATCGAGTACAACTCGCAGAGTGTGCGGCGCTTCTTCGTGATCGAATCAATGAAGACTTCATGCGCGCCGGCATAACAATTGTGGATCCAACAACTACGTGGATTGATGCGACCGCATCGATCGAAAACGATGTCACTATCTATCCAGGCAGCGCAATCCTCGGAACAACAACGATCGCCAGCGGCGCATCGATTGGCCCTCGTACAACCCTTGATTCATGCACCGTTCTAGAGGGCGCTAGCGTCATTGAATCTCTCTGTATTGAAGCAACGATTGGAAAGAAAGCCGTCGTTGGCCCATATTCCTACCTACGCAAAGATGCATCCCTTGGCACTGGCTCAAAAGTTGGAGCATTTGTTGAGATGAAGAACGCAACCCTTGGCGATGGCTCAAAGGTTCCACACCTTTCCTATGTGGGCGATGCAACTATTGGTCAAGAAACAAATATTGGCGCCGCAACGATCTTTGTAAATTACGACGGAGTCGACAAACATCACACAACGGTGGGCGATCACGTACGCGTTGGTAGCGATTCGATGTTAGTTGCTCCCGTCACAATAGGTGATGGTGCTTACACAGCAGCTGGTTCTGTAATTACTGAAGACGTTCCTGCCGGTGCCATGGGTGTCGCTAGGGGTAAGCAGAGAAATGTATTAGGTTGGGTCATGCGCAAGCGTGCTGGAACAAAATCTGCTGATGCGGCCTCGCGTCATAATGCAGACGAGAAGAAAGGCTAATTTCCTTGAGCGAAATTCGTTTGTCCTCAGAAAAAAAGCTCCGACTCTTCTCGGGTCGCGGATATCCAGAATTAGCTGAAGAAGTCGCTCGTGAGATTGGTATCCCCATCACACCGACATCTGCATATGACTTTGCAAATGGAGAAATATTTGTTCGCTTTGAAGAGAGCGTCCGTGGTTGCGATGCGTTCGTTATTCAAAGCCACACAGCTCCAGTAAATAAGCAGATCATGGAACAACTCATCATGATCGATGCACTCAAGCGAGCATCCGCAAAGCGCATCACTGTTGTTGCACCTTTCTATGGTTATGCACGTCAAGATAAGAAGCACCGCGGACGTGAGCCAATCTCTGCACGATTGATGGCAGATCTTTATAAGACAGCTGGCGCAGATCGTTTGATGGTTGTCGATCTTCACACTTCACAAATTCAAGGTTTCTTTGATGGTCCTGTAGATCATCTCTTTGCACTACCAATGCTTGCTAACTATGTTGGCGGAAAAGTAGATCGCTCACGCCTGACAATCGTTTCTCCTGACTCAGGCCGCGTACGCGTTGCAGAGCGCTGGTCAGAACTCCTCGGTGGATGTCCGATCGCCTTTATCCATAAGACTCGCGATCCACGTATTCCAAATGAATCAACAACAGGTCGCGTCGTCGGTGATGTTGATGGCCAAACATGCGTTGTTATTGATGACATGATCGATACTGCAGGCACCATCTGCAAAGCAGTCGATGCCCTCTTTGAAGCAGGTGCAAAAGAAGTCATTATCGCCGCATCTCATGCAGTCTTCTCGGGTCAGGCAATCGAGCGCCTTAAGGCATCTCGTGTGACAGAAGTTGTCACCACCAACTCACTTCCGATCTCTGACGAGAAGCACTTCGATGGCCTTACTGTCCTCTCGATCGCTCCGCTGCTTGCTCGCGCAATCCGCGAAGTCTTTGAAGATGGCTCCGTCACGAGCCTCTTTGACGGGCATTCCTAAAGCGCATTTAAGCGCGGATTTGCCTTGGGCGAAGGCCCTTCGGTAATGTTCACCACGTTCCGGCGAGGGTTTATATCCGTAATCGACGGTGTAGGTATTTTCTCCTGCTGGGACTTTGTGCAGTAACCGAAGTCAACATACAAGGAGTTTTAAAATGGCAGAGATCAAAATTACTGGCACCACACGTACCGAATTCGGTAAGGGTGCATCACGTCGCGCACGTCGCGATGGACTAGTTCCTGCTGTTATCTACGGACACGGTGAAAAGCCACAACACATCACACTTCCAGCACGCGAACTCGGCGTAGCTCTTAAGCAGTCAAACGTTCTTCTAGAGATCCTTGTTGATGGAAAGAACGAACTCACACTTCCAAAGGCGATTGTTCGCCACCCACTCAAGCAGATCCTCGAGCACATTGACCTCGTCACTGTTCGTCGTGGAGAGCGCGTAACAGTTTCAGTTCCAGTTCACCCAACAGGTGAGCACGATCGCGACGGAATCCTTGAGCATGTTAACAACACCATCGAAGTTGAAGCAGAAGCAACAGCTATTCCTTCATCACTTGGTCTTAACCTCACAGGTCTTGCTGCTGGTCTTTCACTCTATGCAAAGGATGTTCCACTTCCTGCAGGAGTCACACTGATCTCAGATCCAATGACAATTGTTGTTCACCTATCAGAGCGCTCAACAGCATCAGAAGAGACACCAGTTGCAGCAGCCGCAGAAGCAGCACCAGCTGCTGAAGCCGAGAAGAAGGACTAATTAGTCCGGTTCTCTACCGTGAGCTCTTCATCTCCATGGCTTGTTGTTGGTCTAGGTAACCCTGGCGAACAATACGAAGCTACTCGCCACAATGTGGGCCAGATGGTTATTGATGAACTTGCAAAGCGCCACAACGTAAAGTTCAGCGCACATAAATCTCGTACCGACGTCGCCGCCTATAAATTAGGCGTCGGCGTCGATGCACTTTCAATCATCCTTGGTAAGTCTCATGGGTATATGAATGAAAGTGGTGGGCCGATTAAAGCTCTTGCATCTTTCTATTCAGTAGATCCATCGCAGATCATCGTTTTGCATGACGAGTTAGATATTCCCTTCGCCGCAATTCGCACAAAAATCGGTGGAGGCGACGGGGGCCATAACGGACTTAAATCGTTGACTTCATCTTTCGGTACCGCTGATTACTATCGAATCCGCGTTGGCATTGGCCGACCTATGGGACAGCAAGATCCAGC
>CANJXW010000004.1 GCA_947478965.1 Candidatus Nanopelagicaceae bacterium
TCTGCCGCTGATTTTGCAGCTTCTAAATATGTATGGTGATCGGTATCGATACCAATGCGCATCTTTACTGTGACAGGAATTCCAAATGGCTTTGCTGCCTCAACTGCAGCTTGCACGATAGATGCAAAGAGGCGACGCTTATAAGGAAGGGCCGCTCCCCCGCCTTTACGAGTCACCTTAGGAACAGGGCAACCAAAGTTCATATCGATATGGTCTGCAAGATTTTCTTTTCCGATCATTGTTACCGCTGCACGCATTGTGTGAGGATCAACGCTATAGAGTTGAACAGAACGTGGCCATTCACCTGCTCCAGGAACAATCATGCGAAGAGTTTCTGGTCGTCGCTCAATCAGTGCGCGCGCAGTAACCATCTCGGAGACAAAGAGTCCTGCACCTTGTTCGCGACAGAGCATGCGAAATGGTGCATTTGTTATTCCAGCCATAGGCGCTAGAACCACGGGTGGATCTATGAGGTGATCACCGCTAGCAAGCGGTAGGCGAAGTGGTGCTAGCAACGATATTTCTCTAGCAGCCCAAGAGTCGCGGTGCGAGCCACGCTTCTACCTGATCGAGTGCGATGCGCTCCTGCGCCATAGTGTCACGATGTCGAATTGTTACCGCTTGATCTTCAAGGGTTTCAAAGTCGATAGTGATACAGAACGGTGTTCCGATCTCATCTTGACGACGATAACGACGACCGATTGCACCTGAATCATCGAAATCGATATTCCAATTCTTGCGAAGTTGCGCAGCGAGATCGCGAGCCTTTGGTGAAAGATCAGCATTTCGTGAAAGCGGAAGTACTGCAACCTTTACTGGTGCAAGGCGGTAATCGAGTTTAAGAACGGCTCTCTTTTCCATCTCGCCCTTTGCATTAGGTGCTTCGTCTTCTGCAAATGCATCCATAAGGAAGGTAAGGGTGCAGCGATCTACACCTGCCGCAGGCTCAATAACAAAGGGAGTCCATCGCTCATTTTTCTCTTGATCGAAGTATGAGAGATCTTTTCCAGATGCTGCAGAGTGAGCTTTAAGATCGAAATCAGTGCGGTTTGCAATGCCTTCAAGCTCGCCCCATTCGGTGCCTGCAAATTCAAATTTATATTCAATATCGGCTGTGCGCTTTGAATAATGCGACAACTTCTCCTTCGGATGATCGAAGACTCGAAGACGCTCTGGGTTAATTCCAAGATCTTTATACCAAGCAAGTCGTGTATCAATCCAATATTGGTGCCAATCTTCATCGGTACCTGGCACAACGAAGAATTCCATCTCCATCTGCTCGAATTCGCGAGTGCGGAAGATAAAGTTTCCAGGAGTGATTTCATTACGAAATGACTTGCCAATCTGGCCAATACCAAATGGTGGCTTGCGACGTGAAGTTGTCATTACTTGTTCAAAGTTGATAAAGATTCCCTGCGCAGTTTCTGGGCGAAGATATGCAAGACCTGATTCATCTTCGACTGGTCCAAGGTATGTCTTGAGCAGACCAGAGAAATTCTTAGGTGTCGTGAACTGACCCTTATTTCCGCATGATGGACAGTTCATATCTGCAAGAGATTCAAGCTTCTTCTTATGCTTTGCTTCATATGCTTCTTCGAGGTGATCGGCGCGGTAGCGCTTATGGCATGAAGTACATTCGGTGAGCGGATCAGAAAATGTTGCAACGTGTCCAGATGCTTCCCATACTTCGCGAGCCAAGATCACGCAGGAATCTAGTCCAACAACATCTTCGCGGCCCATAACCATGGCTTTCCACCACTGGCGCTTTACATTGTTTTTGAGTTCAACGCCCAGTGGGCCGTAATCCCACGATGCGCGCAATCCGCCGTAAATTTCAGATGAGGGATAGACAAATCCACGTCGCTTTGCGAGTGAGACGATATTTTCTAAACGATCCGTTGCCATAATGACCTCATCCGGCGAATTAAAGAGCCGGTGGAAAATGGGCTTGCCCATCCGGCTGGCTGTCGGCGAATAGCAACTGGTGTTACTTCCGTAAGGCGGAGTTTACTCGTATGCACCGGGTTCATCTATCGCCTGCGCCAAGAGCGGAATCGCTTCTAACTTAACGCGCGTAGAACTCAAAGCGCGACGGTATGAGCCGACATTTTCCCAACGGGTAGATAAGACCCAGAGCGTTGGATCATCGAGATTTTGGCCGATCGTCGCATCAATAAATCCGGCAGATTCTGCAAGAGCATCTCGGGCAGCTTGAATTTGTCCGGCAAAGGCTGAACTTTGGCCTAATGGAATTGAAAATCGAGCGATAGCGAGCATGGGATGAGCGTAACAGGCGCAATTATTGGGAATGACAATCATTTTCATTTATCTGCTACTCTGCCTTTATGAATATTTCAATCCTCTTGGCAGCTGCCACAGCCCTTGCAACCACAGCCGGCGGATTTCTCGCCATTAGATCAAGGGATCGACTGCATCTCGTACTTGGTCTATCTGCTGGCCTCTTACTTGGCCTTGTCGGATTTGATCTTTTGCCGGAAATATTTGAACTCAATACCAATACCTTTGGAAACGTACCGGTTGTCTCACTTGCACTTGTTGGCGGATTCCTTCTCCTGCACTTTTCAGAACAAATTCTCGGTTCACATGAGCCAGCAGAATCTGATTATGGTCATGAGCATTCACATGCAACAAATATCGCAGGAACGATGGGCGCCATTGCAATGGGTGGCCATGTCTTTCTCGATGGAGTTGCACTCGCTCTAGCCTTCCAAGTCAGCAACGCCCTTGGCTTTGCAGTCTTCGTTGCAGTTCTATCTCACGCATTTAGCGATGGCCTTAACACTGTTTCGCTTCTTATTAAGAGTGGGCACTGGACAAAGCGTGCGACGTATCTCTTGGGGCTAGATGCAATCATGCGCATCAGTGGTGCAACCCTTGGCACATACATCACTATTAGTGATCCATGGTTAGGCGCTTACCTTGCAGCATTTGCAGGATTCCTTATCTATCTCGCAACTTCACATATTTTGCCAGAGGCACATTCTCGTCATCCATCCAAACTTACGATGCTAGCAACAGTCACAGGTGTGCTGACCATGTGGCTCATCGTTGGAAATATTGGAATTAAGTAGCCCCTTGAATAAATCAGCAACGAAAGTCCTTGCAACCCTAGAGCGCGTTGGTGGCTTTGCTAGCGCCCAAGAAGTGTTCCAAAAACTTGAGCGCGATGGCGATCGAATCGGGCTGACTACTGTCTATCGTGCCTTGCAAAGTTTGTTATCAGACAAGATTGTTGACGTTCTTCGCAGAGAAGATGGAGAAGCCATTTATCGTCTCTGCGGAGATCAGCACCATCACCATTTAGTCTGTAAAAACTGCGGTGATACCGTTGAAATCGAAGGTGGCGCCATTGAAAAATGGGCGAAGGTTATGGCCGAAGAGCATGGATTTCGCGATATCGGCCACACAGCGGAAATCTTTGGTCTCTGTTCAAAATGTTAAAAAACAAAATTTAAGCTTTACCAAACCTGCGATCTCGAGATGAATACTCTTCAATCGCTTTAAGCAGAGTCTTTCGATTTACATCTGGCCACAGCACATCCATAAAAACAAATTCTGCATATGCTGATTGCCAAGGCAAGAAATTGCTTGTTCTTTGTTCTCCAGATGTGCGAAGAAATAAATCAACATCGGACATCTTTGGGGAATCTAAATACTTCGCAAATACCTTTTCGGTGATCTGATCAATTTTCACTTTGCCGCGCTTTACATCTTGGGCTAGCGCAGTTGCGGCATCAACGATCTCGGCGCGTCCCCCATAGTTGACACACATATTGAGAGTAAGAACTTTGTTTCTCTTCGTGAGTTCTTGCGCCTCTTCAAGTTCTTTAATAACGCTAACCCAGAGTCGCTTCGGCCGACCAACCCATTGAATTTTTACTCCGAGTTCATTCATTTCATCACGGCGGCGGCGCAGAACATCTCGGTTAAAACCCATCAGGAATTTCACTTCTTCAGGTGAGCGCTTCCAATTCTCAGTCGAAAATGCATATGCACTTATCTCTTTGACACCTAGCTCAATTGCACCTTGTACAACATCAAAGAGAGCTGCTTCACCTGCCTCGTGTCCAGCAGTACGTGGTAATCCACGCTCTTTTGCCCATCGCCCATTTCCATCCATCACGATTGCAACGTGGTGTGGAATCTTTAACTTTGCTTTACTCATGCTCTCTCCACCATTGGCAAGCTGCGCAGGCCGCGCTCTAGATGCCATTGTAAATAAGCTGCTACGAGACCGCTAGCTTCTCGGCGATATCGGAGCTCACTTGCCTGCGCGCTCTCCCAATCACCGCTGAGCAAAGCGCCCATGAGGTGCAGTGTTTCTGGAGCAGGAGTTGCGCAAGCAGATGGTCTGCAATCCTGACAGACCGATCCACCTCCAACGAGTGAGAAATAGCGATGTGGACCTTCTTTTTCACAACGTGAACAAATCGTCATCGATGGCGCATATCCACCTACGGCAAGAGAGCGGAGCAAAAAGGCATCAAGAATGAGGGATGAGTCGTATCTATTTTCAGACAGGGCCTTCATAGCGCCCACGACTAGTTGGAACTCTTGAAGAGCAGGTTCATGCTCTTGAGATGTGAAGCGTTCTGCAGTTTCCAAAATTGCCGATGCGATCGTCCAGCGTTGATAGTCATCCGTGAGCGCCTCGCCATAATTCATAATTGCTTCGACTTGGGTCACTGTGTCAAATGTTCTTCCAACATGTAATTGGATATCAACGTGGCTTCCGGGTTCAAGGCGTGCACCAAATTTAGACATTGTGCGCCGCACGCCTTTTGCTACTCCACGAATTCGGCCATGTTCACGTGTGAGCATAGTGATGATGCGATCTGCCTCGCCCAATTTATGGGTCCGCAAGATGATTGCTTCATCACGGTAAAGGGCCATATGGGTAAAGGTAGTCAGCGAATAGCGCGATTTATTGCAGACACGACCGCTTTAAGTGAAGCAGTTGTGGTGTTTGGATCAATACCAACGCCCCAGAAAACTTCCCCGTCAATTGCGCACTCAAGGTATGCCGCAGCCGATGCATCTCCGCCTGCAGAGAGAGCATGCTCGTAATAATCAAGTACACGAACATCTACGCCATAGTTCTGCAAAATATTGCAGAACGCAGCAATGGGGCCGTTTCCTTGACCTGATAACTCATGCATTTCTCCACGATCTAAAATCGAAATGCTCAAGTGGACATCCTCATCGAGGACAGATGTCTGTGAGAGCCCCTTCAGGCGAAAGCGTCCCCATGGCGCAGATTGTGTTGGGAGATACTCATCTTCAAAGATGTTCCAGAGCGCATCTGCGCTAATTTCTCCACCTTCTTCATCTGTCTTGGTTTGAACTACTTTGCTAAATTCAATTTGTAGACGACGTGGGAGATCAAGGTGGTGCTCACTCTTCATGAGGTAGGCAACGCCGCCCTTACCTGATTGCGAATTAACGCGGATTACTGCTTCGTAGGTGCGGCCAATATCGAGAGGATCGATGGGAAGGTATGGGACAGCCCACGTATGGTCGCGAACATCTCGGCCTGCAGCTTTTGCATCACGCTCAAGGTGTTCAAAACCCTTCTTAATTGCATCCTGATGAGAGCCAGAAAACGCTGTAAATACAAGGTCTCCGCCATATGGATGGCGCTCAGGGACGCGAAGTTGATTTGCGTACTCAACAGTGCGGCGGATCTCATCGATATTTGAGAAATCAATATGAGGATCAATGCCATGGCTCAAGAGATTCATGCCTAAGGTAACAAGGCAAACATTTCCTGTGCGCTCACCATTGCCGAAAAGCGTTCCCTCAATTCGATCTGCGCCAGCTAGATATCCGAGTTCTGCTGCTGCAACGCCAGTTCCGCGATCGTTGTGTGGATGCAGAGAGACGATAACGCTTTCACGATTTTCAAGGTGACGGCACATCCATTCGATCGAATCTGCATAAACGTTCGGAGTTGCCATCTCAACAGTTGCTGGAAGATTCATGATCGTCTTCCATTGTGGAGTTGGTTTCCATACAGCGTTGACCGCATTGCATACTTCAACGGCAAATTCTAATTCAGTGCCTGTATAGGACTCTGGAGAATATTCAAAGGAAACTTTTGTTTCAGGTACAGTCGCAACGAGTTCGAGACATAACTTTGCTGCATCAACTGCGATCTGCTTGATTCCATCTTTACTCTGCCCGAAGACAACTCGACGCTGCAAAGTAGATGTTGAGTTATAGAGGTGAACAATCGCTTGTTTTGATCCAGCAATTGCTTCAAAAGTTCTACGAATTAAGGGATCGCGCGCTTGGGTGAGAACTTGAATAATCACATCTTCAGGGATGAGATCTTCATCAATAATCTTGCGAACAAAATCAAAGTCGGTCTGGCTTGCACTTGGAAAGCCAATTTCGATCTCTTTATAACCCATGGAAACGAGTAATTTAAACATCGCTAATTTACGAGGCGTATCCATAGGATCGATGAGGGCCTGATTTCCATCGCGAAGATCAACTGAGCACCACTGCGGGGCCTTCGTCATCTGCTTTGTTGGCCACGTGCGATCTTTAAGATCTACAGGGATAAACGCTGAATATCGATGAGCTGGCATCGACGATGGTTTTTGTTTTGGAAAGTTCATTCTGTCTACATCTCCTAAATAATTGGGGCCGTGGGTTTGCACCGGCAACGCCAAACCCCGCAGCGAGGAGACCGGTTAGTTGGCCCCGCCACGGCAGCTAAGGAGGAGGCTGCGTAGAGTCATAGATAAATAATAGCCCGCAGGGCGATGTGCGGGCAAGTGCTCAGTATTTAGGATGAATTCTTATGAAGGAATCAGCGTATTGGCAAAGATCTGCCAAGCAAGTGCTGACTTAGCGACGAGTGAAAGAGTGATGTAAGTGCGTTCTCCAACAAGGTAATTGGCCCACTTGCCAACCATCTTGTATTGCAAGAACTGAACAAGTGCGAATGAGTTGAAGAAGAGGAAGATTGTAAGAACGATGAAATACACAAACGTTGGAGCTTTTGCATTTGATGCGCCACCGATTGCAAATACGTGAAAGACAAGTGCGATCCACGGAACGATGCCTGCGATGCATCCGAAGATAAATGGCATCCATCCACCGCTGCCTGGTGTCTCGTATTTTTCTTGAAGCCATCCAAAGAGAATCATTGAAGCGTTCACTCCGAAGATTGAGATAATTGCTGAAATCTCGCTCACACCAGTTACTTGGGCGATAAGAACGATCATCACTGAAGAGCTAATGGAGTATTCGACCCAGCGGAAATAATTTCTCTTCGCTGCAAGTCCTGCAAAGTAACGTGGGAAGAACTGTGGGCTAGCGACAATGAAGTGAGCTAGTGCAGATAGGCCTAGGAATACTGCAACGGTGAGTCCAACGGGGGTATTAAAAAGAACAACTGGTTCGGCGTATGTGCTTCCTGGAGGACCAGACATGTACTTAGCTGTGATCGGGAGAGAGAAATCGCTGCTGAGGGCTAGAACTGCAGCCATTTGTGCGAAGTGAAAAACGCCCGCAATGATATTGATACGACGAAGGCTCTTGCCAGTTATTTCTTTGCTCATGGTTAAAACGGTATCAGGGCTAGCCTGATTTACTGCGCTTTTGTGGTCTACAAAACAGGCAGATAACGATCTAGTTCGTAGGCACTTACTTGACGGCGGTAGTCCTGCCATTCGGCGCGTTTATTGCGAAGAACGTATTCAAAGACATGTTCGCCGAGAGTTTCTCTCACGAGTTCGCTCTCTTCCATCAGAGCAATGGCCTCGTCAAGGTTTGCAGGTAGTGGCTTTGGATCAGAGATCTTCTCAAGTACATAGCTATTTTCAATACCTTTGAGGCCAGCGGCAAGCATTACCGCATAGGCAAGATATGGATTGCAGGCCGAATCAGGGGAACGAAATTCAATACGAGTTGAGTTCTCTTTCTTTGGTTTATACATCGGGATTCGAACAAGTGCGCCTCGGTCGTTATGGCCCCAATTGATCAACGATGGCGCTTCGCCTCCACCTTGTAAGCGCTTGTACGAGTTAACCCACTGATTGGTCACCGCAGTAATTTCAGCTGCATGTCTCAAAATGCCAGCAATGAATGATCGCCCAACAGTTGAAAGGTTGAGCTCGGCAGTTGGATCATAAAACGCATTCTTTTCGCCTTCAAAGAGAGATACGTGCGTGTGCATGCCGCTTCCTGGATGTTCTGTAAATGGCTTTGGCATAAAGGATGCAAAGAAACCTTGTTCGAGTGCAACTTCTTTTATGACATGGCGGAAAGTCATGATGTTATCTGCGGTGCTCAGGGCATCTGCATAGCGAAGATCAATTTCTTGTTGCCCAGGAGCGCCTTCATGATGGCTAAATTCAACAGAGATTCCCATTGCTTCCAACATCGTGATCGCTTGACGACGAAAGTCATGCCCAACAACTGCAGGTGTGTGATCGAAATATCCACCTTGGTCAACAGGCTCTGGAATTTCTCCTGGTTTGTGTGCAGATTTAAAGAGGAAGAATTCAATTTCCGGGTGGGTGTAACAGGTGTACCCCATCTGCGCCGCTTTATTAAGAGTACGGCGCAATACATTGCGCGGATCTGCGTGAGATGGTGAACCATCGGGCATTGTGATGTCACAGAACATACGTGCAGCACCTGGAGCTTCAGTACGCCATGGCAAGATTGAAAAAGTTGCTGGATCTGGAATCGCCAACATGTCAGATTCTGTAGAACGAGCAAAACCTTCAATGGCCGAACCATCGAAACCGATTCCCTCTTCAAATGCGTTCTCGAGTTCGGCAGGTGCAATTGCAACAGATTTGAGATATCCCAAAACATCTGTAAACCAGAGTCGGATAAAACGAATATTGCGCTCTTCAATAGTACGAAGAACGAACTCTTGTTGCTTGCTCATATGCTCTGAACGATCGGTAGACATGCCTACAGTTTGCCAAGGCTTCGTTACGGCTATGTTACGAAATCTCTTGCCACTTCGAGGTCAGTTCTTATGGACCTCTTGCCAGCGCGAGGTCATGGGAAGTCTGCGATCTTTGCCAAAAGCACGCCTAGAAATCTTGGTGCCAGGCGGGTACTGGCGCCGCTTATATTCGGCCTTATCCACCATCGCGATAACTCTTGCCACGAGCTCTTTATCAAAACCCGCCTCAACGAGAGCTTCAAAGCCTTTATCTTCATCAACGTACTGAGTGAGCACCTGATCGAGAAGTTGGTAATCCGGAAGGGAATCTGAATCTTTCTGATCAAAGCGAAGTTCAGCACTTGGTTCTTTCTCAATGGAGTTAACGGGAATGGGTGGCGTATGGCCAAGTGATATCGCAAGAGTGTTTCGCCACCTTGCAAGTGCCCAGACGTCGACTTTATAAATATCTTTAATCGGCGCAAATCCACCGACAGCATCGCCATAAAGCGTTGAGTATCCAACAGCGAGTTCAGATTTATTTCCCGTAGCAAGAACGAGGTGGCCCTCTTGATTGGAAATCCCCATCAACGTTGTTCCGCGAACTCGTGCTTGAAGATTTTCTTCAGCAACCCCTTTAAGAATCAAATTTCCCATGAAGGCATCGACCATGGGTGCAATCGGAACAATGCGGAAATGGATACCCGTTGCATCGGCCATCGCCTGTGCATCTTCAACAGAATGCGCTGAAGAATATTTACTTGGCATAGCAACTGCATTAACTCGTTTTTCACCGAGAGCATCAATGGCGATTGCTGCGACGAGAGCTGAATCGATTCCACCTGAGAGTCCAAGTACTACGCTTCTAAAGCCATTCTTTTCAACATAATCTCGAAGCCCAATGACGAGCCCTTGCCAGATCTCTTCGCGATCATCAAGACGTGGGGCAATTCCTGGAATAAGTGGTTTATCAATCTTTGTTGGGGTTTCAGAGATAACAAGGTCAGGTGTGCTTGTTCCAACCTGCGCATCGATATCAACCAACATCAGGCCATCTTCAAATTGAGGTGCTCGTGCGATGACTTCGCCATCTGCATCAACAACAATGCTGTCACCATCAAAGACAAGGTCATCTTGTCCGCCAGTCATATTTACATAGACAAGTGGCGCACCGATCTGGCGAGCGCGCTTAGCGACAAGGGCGCATCGAACATCATCTTTATTTCGCTCAAAAGGTGACCCATTGGGAACCAGAACAAGCCCTGGAGTGCGCGCAGCGATCTGCGTTGTGACGCCACCATCTGGCCAAATATCTTCACAGATCGCAAGTGCTACATCAACGCCATGGATTCTAAAGACCATCGTTGATGTGCCTGCGACAAAGTTTCGGTACTCATCAAAAACGCCGTAATTTGGAAGGTGCGATTTTACATATCTGCCTTGAACTTTTCCGCCTTGAATAATCGCCACCGCATTTTGAGGCCCACCTGGTGCTTGATCTAAATACCCAATGATCGCGGTGATTTCGCCGTATCCATCTTTATCTATCTGACGTGCAAGCTCACTGATAGCCCGCGCACTTGCCGCTCTAAAAGATGGACGAAGCGCAAGATCTTCTACCGGGTATCCCGTTAAGACCATTTCGGGAAAGAGAACGATATGTGCGCCTTCTTTATGCGCCTGACCCATGGTCGATTGAATGATCGCAGCGTTGCCTACAAGATCGCCCACAGTGGGGTTGACCTGAGCAAGGGCTACTCGCAACTTCATAAAAGGAGTCTAATGGCGCTACCCTTTCTCTGTACCCGGGGACTTCATTGTGAAGCTTCGAGGCTGGAGGCAGAAAATGTCCGTAACTCTCTATGGCGGAGCCACGCACCGCCGCGTCACCATTATTGATCTTGCCCAGGCAAAAAAACGGGGCGAGAAATGGGCGATGCTCACCTCCTATGAAGAGATGACATCAGCGATCTTTGATGAAGCCGGCATCCCTGTTCTCTTGGTGGGCGATAGCGCTGGAAATAATTTCCTCGGCTTTGAAAATACAATCCCTGTAACCGTCGATGAATTAATCCCCCTTACGCGAGCTGTAGTCACTGCATCATCACGGGCAATGGTCGTAGCAGATCTGCCTTTTGGATCCTATGAACTCTCCCCCGAACAAGCCCTTGCAACAGCGCTTCGCTTCTTTAAAGAATCTGGCGCCATGGCGGTCAAGCTCGAAGGTGCACATCTTGAGACGGTGAAAAAACTTGTCTCATCCGGAATTCCTGTGATGGGCCACCTGGGCCTTACCCCCCAATCACTTCATCAACTAGGCGGTTATCGAGTCCAGGGCCGCGAAGATGGTGAAGTTATTTTCCAAGCAGCTCTTGCGCTAGAAGCCGCTGGAGCATTTGCGATTGTCCTTGAA
>CANJXW010000005.1 GCA_947478965.1 Candidatus Nanopelagicaceae bacterium
CTAAGGGATTCGATGCTCCAGTAACGCTTTCGATGCCGACAAGTAGGAAGACTCCAAAGAATCCAATGAGCATTCCTGCAAGTCTGCGTGGTTGAAGAACTGTTTTATCACCGTAATACCAAGTAATAAGAGTCGACCAGATCGGTACAGATGCAACAAGTAATCCAGCCAGTCCAGAAGAGATTGATTGCTCAGCTGTACTAATAAGGATCCATGGGCCGATCATCTCCATTAAGGCATACAAGGCAACGTATTTAATCCCGCGCATTGCAGTACCGAGGGTTTTTTCTCGTAGTGCAAGAGGTATCAAGATGAGAGCACCAATAAATACACGTCCAAAGACAACCATTGCTGGTGAGAGACCACTATCTGGATCTACTGCAACTTTGATGAAGAGGTATGGGATTCCCCATAGAAAACCAAGCAGGAGAAAGAGCCAGAGGGTTCGACGCGACATTGCAGGTATTACTCCATAACTAATAAATAAAGATGAGAGAGCTTTAGCGAAGAACGCTGCGATAGAGCGCCATAGTAGCCTTTGCTACAGCATCCCACCCAAAGTGTTGCTGCGCGCGCACTCGGCCAGCGCGCCCATAGCTTGTGAGAAGTTCAGGTTGTGCCATCAGTCGAGTTATTGCTTCAGTGAGCGCCGATTCAAATGCTGAGGCATCTCCGGTGTAATCGACGAGTTCGCCAGTTTTGAGATGATCTACAACTTCAGGGATTCCGCCTACGCGAGATGCAAGAACTGCGAGTTCGCATCCCATCGCCTCTAAATTCACGATGCCAAGTGGTTCATAAATAGATGGACAGAGAAAGAGTTCTGCTTGCGATAAGACAGCAGTGAGTTCTTCGTGTGGCAACATATCTTTAATCCACCAAATATTTTTTCGCTGCGATTGCAGCTCTTCGATGAGGCGAGCAACTTCTTCACCAATTCCTGCCTCATCGGGGCTACCTGCACAAAGAACAAGTCCATACTGATCTGGAACATCCTTCCAAGCACGAAGGAGATGGGCCAAGCCTTTTTGACGAGTAATGCGTCCTACAAATGTTGCATAGGGACCGGTGATCCCATATTTCTCTAAAACTGAAGGGTTGATATTGGGTGAGAATTTAGAGATATCGACGCCATTGCGAATCGTATGAACTTTAGCTGGGTCGACAGCTGGATAAGCGGCGAGAACATCTGCTCGCATGCCATCGCTGACAGCGATGATTGCCGCTGCTGCTTCATAGGCAGTTTTCTCTGCCCATGATGAAATCTTGTATCCACCACCGAGTTGTTCGGCCTTCCATGGACGAAGCGGTTCAAGTGAGTGTGCGCTGACGATGTGGGGAATTCCGTAGAGCAGTGATGCAGTATGTCCTGCCATATTTGCATACCAAGTATGAGAATGTACTAGATCAACGCCCCCAAGATTTTGGGCGATTGCGAGGTCAGTTCCGATTGCTGCCAGTGCGGGATTAGCGCCGGCAAGTTCTAAGGGAGTCTCATATCCAAAGGCACCATCGCTTCGAGCTCCGCCAAAGCAGTGAACATCAACGGCTACACCTTGCACAGTGCGAAGGGCTTGCGTTAACTCAACAACGTGTACACCAGCCCCACCATAAACCTGAGGTGGCCACTCCTTTGTCACCATTGCGATACGAAGATCATCCATGGGTAGATGGTAACTCGCGCCGCGATAGTTTCACTCCGCTCTAGTGCCTACGGCGCAGTGAGAGTACATTTACCGCATGGCCCGCCGCGATCTCCCACTAGGTATCGTCCTTGCAGGCGGCGAAGGTAAGCGATTAATGCCTCTGACCGCAGATCGCGCAAAACCAGCGGTTCCCTTTGGTGGCTCTTATCGACTCGTTGATTTTGTTCTCTCTAATCTCGTTAATGCAGAGATGCGAAAGATCGCAGTGTTAACACAATATAAATCTCACTCACTTGATCGCCATATAACAACGACATGGCGCATGAGCACTTTGCTTGAAAATTACATTACACCCGTACCTGCCCAGCAACGCCTTGGCCCTCGCTGGTATACAGGAAGCGCTGATGCGATCTTGCAGAACTTCAATTTAATTCATGACGAAAATCCAAAACATATCTTGGTATTTGGTGCAGACCACGTCTATCGCATGGATCCAAGTCAGATGTTCGATGAGCACCTCGATAGCGGCGCTGGCGTAACCGTTGCGGCTATTCGCATGCCACGATCTGAAGCTCATGATTTTGGGGTCATTGAACTCGCTGAAGACGGAATCACCATTAAAGCCTTTCACGAGAAGCCATCGGATCCACCTGCAATGCCTGGCTTCCCAGATCTCTCCCTAGTTTCGATGGGTAATTACATCTTTCGCCGTGATGTCATGGAAGAAGCGCTAATCCTTGATTCAGAAGATTTAGAGAGTCGCCATGACCTTGGTACAAATATTATTCCGATGCTGACAAAAAATGGGCTTGCAAAAGTTTATGACTTTGAAAACAATATTGTTCCCGGAGCTACCGAGCGCGACAAGGGATATTGGCGCGATGTAGGTTCCATCGATGCTTATTACGATGCTCATATGGATCTTGTTTCAATCCATCCGATCTTTAATCTCTACAACCGCGAGTGGCCGCTTTTGACCAACCCACCTTCACTTCCTCCTGCCAAATTTAGCGAGAGCGGTATTGCACAGGATTCCATTGTTGGCGCGGGTTCGATCATTTCTGGTGGACATGTAAATAGAACTGTTGCTTCCTACGATGTTCATGTTGGTTCTGGTGCTTTTATCGATGGATCAGTTCTCATGCCATCAGTAAAAGTTGGTGAACGAGCTGTAATTCGCAGAGCTATTCTCGATAAGAACGTCATCGTTGAGCCCGGTGCTCAAATTGGCGTTGACCTCGAACGAGATCGTGCGCGTTTTACTATCTCTGAAGGCGGCGTCGTCGTTGTCGGCAAGGGCGTACGCGTTACTGCGTAAGTTTCTTAATCTCTTGCGCTGCAAAATCAATCGCTATCGTGGCGCTCGGGGTAATTCCTAAGTTGATAAAGAATCCATGGTTCATATCTGCAAACTCACGGTAGATAGTATTTACTCCATCTCGTTGCAGTAGCTCGTTGTATTTTTTACCATCGCTCAACAATGGATCAAAGTGTGCAGTGATGACGATGGCAGGTGCAACGGATGAGAAAGATTTGGCCGCGGCAGGAACGGCATAGGGATTTTCATCGTGAGACCTTCCTTGAAGATAGAGGCCCCAGAACCACTCCATTGCCCGTGCAGTTAAACCAAAACCAGTCGCTCGCTCAATGTAAGAGTCACTAGCAAAATTCAGATCAATACATGGATAGACGAGTAATTGAAAAGCAAGGTGAATATTTTCATCTCGCGCTTTAAGAGCAACAGCTGCTGCAAGATTGCCTCCAGCGCTATCGCCTGCAACGCCAACTCTCTGTGGATCTATCTTGAAATCTTCCGCATGATCAATGACCCACCGAAGAGTTGCATAGCAATCATCAAAGGGAGTTGGAAATGGATGCTCAGGTGCTTTTTGATATGCAACGCTAATAATTGTGGCGCCACACTGATTAGCAAGTCGCGCAAGCATCGCGTCATACATATCGAGAAAGTTCAGAACCCACCCGCCGCCATGGAAGAAGATAAGAGCTGGCCTATGTGACTCATCTGTTGGCCGATAGATACGAATAGGTAAATCAGCGGTAGGTCCAGGAATAAATCGATTTTCAATCGCACATATCTTCTCAACTGGTCCAGCATCGTGGACTCTAGATTGGGTCATGGCGCGAAGTGTGGCTATTGGTGTTTCCCAGGGCGGAAGTAATCCAGCAGCAGCTTGTTTATCTAAGTGGGCGCGGATTTCAGGGGCAAGTGCCATGGCTACATCCAATCAGAGACCCACGATAAAGCCAGCGTAAGCCTTCATTCATGGGCAGATTTCAATTACTTCTGGGATTTCGCTAGACTCGCTGTGTCAACGTTGACGACTTACCGTAGATCCCAAAAATTGGTCGATCTTTTTCTATGAACTGGAGTTCATAATGCGTATTGGTGTACTTACCGGCGGTGGCGATTGTCCTGGACTCAATGCAGTTATTCGTGCAGTAGTCCGCAAAGGCGTTAAAGAGTACGGACATGAATTTGTTGGATTTAGAGATGGCTGGAAAGGTCCACTTGAGGGCTTAACCATGGAGTTAAATATCGAAACAACTCGTGGAATCTTGCCTCGTGGAGGAACGATCCTTGGATCATCACGTACAAATCCATTTAAGATTGAAAATGGCGTAGAGCGCATCAAGGAAAATCTCGAAAAGGCTGGCATTGATGCGTTGATCGCAATCGGCGGAGAAGACACGTTGGGTGTTGCAACAAAGCTTGATGCTCTTGGCGTCAAAGTTATCGGCGTTCCAAAGACAATCGATAACGATCTCAACAACACTGATTACACATTTGGTTTTGATACCTCAGTCAATATCGCAGTAGAAGCGATTGACCGACTTCATACAACTGCAGAGTCACATCACCGCGCACTTATCGTCGAGGTTATGGGCCGTCATGCAGGGTGGATCGCACTTCATGCAGGTCTTGCAGGCGGAGCGGCTTGTATCTTGATCCCAGAAGTTAAATTCTCTGTCGACAAAGTATGCGAATGGGTTGAATCTCGCTTTAAGAGCAGTTATGCACCCATCATCGTTATTGCAGAAGGCGCGATTCCTCAAGATGGTGACATGATGACAAAGGAAGGCGAGCTCGATGCCTTCGGTCACGTCAAGCTCTCTGGAATCGGCGAATGGCTCGCTCAAGAGATTGAGGCGCGCACAGGTAAGGAAGCACGTACATCTGTCCTTGGGCATATCCAGCGCGGTGGAACACCTACCGCCTTTGACCGCGTCCTTGCTACTCGCTTCGGCTTGATGGCAATTACAGCTGCATCAGAGGGAGACTGGGGCAAGATGGTTGCTCTCCATGGCACCGATATCGTTCGAGTTCCACTTGCTAGCGCAACTGAGAAGCTCAAAACTGTCCCTATCGAGCGCTACCAAGAATCTGAAATCTTCTTCGGATAATTAGGTCCCACGACCTCATTAATAAGACCTACCCTTATCCAATGAACGAAAAGGTGACCACGATCGATACTCTCTTCACTCCGGGACTTGTTGCGGCTCAACAACCCAATTGGCCCGGCGGTCCTGATGGCGCAGCTATTACAGCTGCAGTCGCAGAGTTGAAGTCATTTCCACCTTTGGTCTTTGCCGGTGAATGCGATGATCTCAAGGCACGTATCGCAGAAGCAGCAGAAGGCCGCGCATTTTGGTTACAGGGTGGAGATTGCGCAGAAACCTTTGCCGCAGCAACTGCAGATTCGATTCGCAATCGCATCAAAACAATTCTGCAGATGGCAGCAGTCCTTCAATATCACTCAAGCCTTCCTGTTATTAAGGTTGGGCGTATGGCTGGGCAGTTTGCAAAGCCTCGTTCGAATGATCTAGAAACTCGCGGCGATGTAACGCTTCCTGCTTATAGAGGGGATGCTGTTAATGATCTTGAATTTACGGAGAGTTCAAGAACTCCGGACCCACAACGTCTGGTTCGCGTTTACAACACCTCAGCTGCAACTCTTAATTTAGTTCGTGCATTTACCCAAGGTGGTTTTGCCGATCTTCGACAAGTCCACGAATGGAACAAGGGTTTTATCCGTGATTCATCTGTTGGAGAGCGTTACGAGACGATGGCTAATGAGATCGGGCGCGCACTTGCCTTTATGAACTCAGCCGGCGTGGATCCGGACTCTTTCAAGAGCGTAGATTTCTACTCAAGCCATGAAGCGCTCATCCTTGAATACGAGAAGGCGCTCACACGTATTGATTCGCGCACCCAACTTCCTTATGACGTATCTGCTCACTTTGTCTGGATTGGTGAGCGCACACGTCAACTCGATGGCGCACACGTTGATTTCTGTGCAAAGGTTCGCAATCCAATCGGCGTCAAGCTTGGACCAAATTCAACGGTAGAAGATGCTTTGAAATTAATCGATAAGTTAGATCCAGATCGCGAACCTGGTCGACTTACCTTTATTACTCGCATGGGCGCTGGAAAGATTCGCCAAGCACTTCCTGCTCTTGTCGATGGCGTAACAAAATCGGGAGCGAAAGTTCTTTGGGTCTGCGATCCTATGCACGGAAATACCTATGAAGCGCCATCGGGATATAAGACTCGTCGCTTTGATGATGTTATGGATGAAGTCAAGGGATTCTTTGAAGTTCACAAGTCACTTGGAACCCATCCAGGTGGAGTCCATATTGAACTCACGGGTGATGATGTCACTGAGTGTGTTGGTGGAGGAGAACAGATCTCTGAATCCGATCTTGCGACTCGCTATGAGAGCGCCTGCGACCCTCGTCTAAACCACTCTCAGTCTCTCGAGCTAGCTTTTCTCGTTGCCGAAATGTTGCGCGATCGCTAGATTTTGATCTGTGCCCCTTCTTCTCGCGACGCTCAAGACCCCACTCGGAGCCCTTCATCTTCTTGCGGATCATCACATTCTCATTGGGGCTAACTTTTCTTCGGTAGATGATTTGCAAGTACCGCTCGATAGCGTTGACCGTCTACGCGAAATAAGAACCATTAAGACAATCCCTATCATCACGGAGCTTCTACAAAATTATTTTGATGGAGATATCGCTGCACTTAATTCGATCACCGTTCGACAAAATGGAGCAGTCTTTTCTCAAGCAGCGTGGAAAGCGATGCGCAAAGTTCCAGCAGGCAAAACGATCACTTATGCAGATCTAGCAGCAAAATCTGGAAGCCCAGCAGCGGTGCGCGCAGCAGGTACCGCTTGTGCAAAGAACTCTATTGTTCTTGTAGTTCCATGCCACCGAATCGTCAAGACCGGGGGAGCACTTGGAAACTATGCCTACGGCTTAGATAAGAAAGAGTGGCTACTTAACCACGAAGGCGCTCTACTTTAGCGAAGTAAAGATGTGAGTAAGAATCGAAATTGCTTCTTCGCATTGTGCGTCATCGAAATCCAAGTGCGTGACAAGGCGAAGATATTTAGGACCAAGGGCGCTTACCCAAAGACCCTTCTCTTTTGCAAGCGCTGCAACTTCTGACGCTGTGACTGCATAGGAAGATAGATCTAAGCCAACAATATTTGTTTCAACGAGTGCTGGATCAACCAGAGTTGAATCTATCTTTGCAAGTGCAATTGCGAGAGCCTTTGCTCTGCGATGATCTTCGGCAAGGCGTTCAATATTGTGGTCTAGGGCGTAATGCGCAGCTCCTGCCAAAATTCCAACTTGTCGCATTCCTGCTCCGTAACGCTTGCGCCAAACCCGAGATGCCACCACGCGCTCTTTTGTCGAGAGCATGATCGAACCGATGGGCGCGCCAAGGCCCTTTGAGAGGCAGACGCTGATGGTGTCAAAGTACTTTCCGTATTCGGCAAAGGAGACTCCGCTTGCTACATGAGCGTTCCAAATTCGCGCGCCGTCTAAGTGGAGTGCAAGGCCAAGCGCATCTGCGCCAACGCGCAGAGCTTTAATCTCATCGAGTGGTTGGACTGTGCCACCACCAAAGTTGTGGGTATTTTCAACAGCAATCGCAGTTGTCGATACAAGGTAAGGGCCAGAATTGGGGCGCGCAATATCGAGAGCATCGCTAGCTTTGAGGAGACCATTTTTTGCTGGCCATGTTCGCGTTGTTATTCCGCTAAAGACTGCAGCTGCGCCGAGTTCTGCGCGCACGATATGTGAATTAGTTTCGGCGATAAGTTCGTCACCGGGAGAGACAAGTGAGCGAATCGCTAATTGATTTGCCAGAGAACCAGTGGGAGCAAAGAGCCCTGCCTCTTTCCCAAAGAGAGCGGCAACGCGTTCTTCCAGTGAGTTAACTGTTGGATCATCTCCATAAACATCATCACCCACGGGTGCAGATGCCATGGCATCTCGCATCCCTTGAGATGGACGAGTTACGGTATCTGAACGAAGATCAATGGCCATAGATAGAACTCTCTCACGCCTCTTTCATAACAATCAAATACATAGCGATGACAACGAGGATTCCTCCCATAGATACCTGCAACGAGAGAGATTCACCGCCAAAGAGAACAGCAAAGAGCGCGGCAAAGACGACTTCCATCGTCAAGATCACTGCAACCTTTGTCGAACTCATATGTGCCTGTGACCACGTTTGAACGATAAAGGCGACTGCGGTACAGATAACAGCGGTGAAGATAAGAACTGCCCACACGCCAGAATCGGGAGGAGTTTCATAACCTTGTGCCAATGAAATTGATCCTGTGAGAACGGCGCAGGCAAAGAGTTGGACAATCGTCATTGCATAGGCATCTTGGCCTGAACTCCATTTACTCAAAGTCACAATGTGAGCTGCAAAGGCGATGGCGCTGATAAAGACGAGGGCTTCGCCAACACCTATTGACCAACCGCGCAGAGATAACAGTGCAAGGCCAACGGTGGCAAGGAGAACACACGCCCATGTAAATGCCTTGATGCGCTCCTTTAAAAAGAGCGCCGCAATCACAGGAGTGAGAACGACGTAGAGGCCTGTGACAAATCCAGTAATTGCAGCACCGGTGCGCGCCAAACCAAGAGTTTGAAAGATATAGCCCGATCCAAGGAAGAGGCCTGCGATCGAACCCTTAAGAACGAGTTCGCGATTGAGTTTGCGAAGAACTTGGGGTTGGATCACAACCATCGCAAGTACCGCGATAAGAAAGCGTGTTGCGAGAAAACTATTGACGCTCTGTCGCTCAATCGCGCCTTTCATCACCACAAAGGCAAGACCCCATGATGCAGAAACTGCGAGAAGCGCCCATGGTGCAAGTTTTAATTGGAGAGCGTGGCGCGTGTTCATCCGCGGAGCTTCTTAAGGAGTGCGACCTCACGACCATGTTCTGGTTCCATGCCTGGGGTTTCAAGAATCAGCGGAGCATTTACAACAGCTGGATGGTTGAGAAGTTCCTTAAATGGATCAACGCCGATGTGGCCATCACCAATATTTTGATGGCGATCCTTGAGCGCGCCGCACACATCCATCGAATCATTTGCATGAATAAGTTGAATACGCTCGATTCCGGCAATTTCAACGAGTAAGTCGAGAGTCTCCTTCATCCCACCCTTCTTCGCAATGTCGTGGCCTGCTGCAAAGACATGGCAGGTATCGAGACAGATACCAACTTTAGGATGGTATTCCAGTGCTTTTAAATAAAATTCCAAATCTTCAAGTCGCTTAACCAGTGATTGACCTTGACCAGCAGTTGGTTCGAGCAAGAGCATTGGCGCATCATCGGTAAGTGCTTCAAGAATCGGCATCATTCCCTTATTGATCTGCTTCCAAGCTTTAGCAATGAAATCTTCATTTACCGCTGAACCAGTATGGACAACGACGCCAAGGGCTCCGATCTCCTTACCTCGCTTGAGTGAGTACTCAGTTGATGCGAGTGAATTTTTATAGGTTCCCTCAGTGGGTGAACCTAAGTTAATAAGAAATGGCGCATGTACATATGTTTCGATATCAAGGGCTTGCGTTTTTTCGCGAAAGATCGCATCTGCTTCATGATTGGTCTCAGGCATCGCCCAACCACGAGGGTTTGAGGTAAAGACTTGTATCGCTTCAGCGGCAATTGTTTCGGCATAGGCGATAGATCGCTTAGCCATTCCACCTGTTGTTGGGGTGTGGGCGCCGATACGTGGTTTCTTGGGACTCTTAGCTGCAGACATTTGCCTACCTTACTGTGCGATCGTTACCTTCGAACCGCGTTTTACCTTCGTGCCGATCTTAGGTGAGATCTTTCCTACGCTCTTTATTGTGCGTGATCCAATTCGCTGAACGAGAGCGATGAGATCAAGATCCTCTAGAGCCTTTATCGCTTTTGCTTCTGGGAAGGTGAAGATATTTGGGACAAAGACATATTCTGAGCCTTTGGAGACTGTGAGAACGACCTTTGTTCCCTTTGGCGCCTCTGTACCACCTGCTGGGGTTTGTGAAATAACGAGACCACTCATAATTTTTTCATCATAAATATCAGATATTTCAACGTTAAATCCTGCATCCGTTAATTCATTGAGGGCTTGGTCGCGAGATTTACCTAGATAGGAAGCCATGGCAAAGGTCTGAACACCTTTGCTAATGAGTAAGTTGACTTGTGTATCCCTTTTGACCTTTTCGCCCTTGGCTGGGGTTGATGAAATGACGAAACCCTTGGGGACCTTTGGATTAAATACCTCTTTGAGTTCTCCGACTTTAAGAGGGTATTTTGCAATAACATTCACAGCTGCTTCAGGAGTGAGGGATGAAAGAGATGGGATTGCATAACGTTCTGCGCCCTTAGAGAGAATAAGTTTGACGGACCCACCGGCATCGACTCGTCCGCCACCTTCGGGAATTGATTTCAATACTCGGCCGGCAGCTAACTCCTCGTCAAACTTCTCTTCTGAAACAACGAGAGTCAGACCAAGTGATGTCAGCGCTGTCTGTGCTTGTTCTTGGGTCCCACCAATGACAGATGGAACAACGACTTTGGAGCCTGGGCCAATCAGCACGTACCATCCAGATATTCCAAGAGTGATGGCAAGAGCAAAGGCGATATATCTATTGCGACGTACGCGCTTACTGATTTTCTTACGCTTAAGAGAGATCGTCGTTGACTCTTTCGCTGGCACAACTGGATCGGAGTAAATCAAGGTTTGCTCAGCGGCGATGCGCTCTTTTCTACCCTTTGATTTCTCTTTTCGGCTAGGGCGCATTGGTGCGATCGGAATATCTAGTTCAAAGCTCATCTGGTTTTGAACTGGCTGCAATTGATGTGAAATCTTCATGAGCTGGGCATGAAATTCAGAGGCATCTCGTGGACGCATATCTGGATCAGAATTTGTAGCTCTCAAGATGAGGTCATCTAGATCTGCAGGGATATCGGCGCGAAGCGTGCTCATTCTCGGGACAGCAGAATTAACGTGCATATATGCAATCTGAATTGGTTCATCACCTGCAAAAGGTTTTTCACCTGTGAAGATCTCAAAAGCGGTAATTGCACATGAATACACATCGCTGCGTGAATCAGCGACACCGCGGGCAACTTGTTCGGGAGAGAGATATGAAACGCTTCCAAGAATAACGCTTGATTCAGCAGTTAAAGTGCTACCGAGAAGTTGCCCCTTAGCTAAACCAAAATCTGCGATCTTGATACGGCCCTCTTTGGAAATTAAAATATTTTCAGGTTTGATGTCACGATGAACGATTCCGATTTTATGAGCGGCCGATAAGGCGCTTAAGACCGGGAGAAGA
>CANJXW010000006.1 GCA_947478965.1 Candidatus Nanopelagicaceae bacterium
CATCGGTGAAAATATCTCTTTTCATAAGATTGATGACTTCAAAATCTAGTCAACCCACGCTTCATAATATGATTCTCTGCCGTCAAAAGCTGTTGGTGAATCATCCTGCGTTTCAAGAGTTATTTTGTAAACATCGGTTGAACTCATTGGGGTCGGAAGATAAACCTTAAAAGCGTTCGATGGCATTCCACCGCCCGATAGCGCCGTTTCCACGGCAAATGCATGGCCATAGCTGCCATGCTCTTGTGGCCAATGCCAATCGTTATAAATTGGCAGAAGAAAAAGTGCAGCATCTTGCGACACGAGAGGTTGACCGGTGTGAACACCAACTGGGGTATACCCGCTTCCCCACCAGACATTGATCGACCGATCGATTGCACCGTTTTGATTTGAAAGAACCAGAGGCTCGCTGCTCTCGTTGTCATAGACCTTGACTGTGAAAATCTTTCCAGAACATGCAGTTGGAATTTCCGAAACTACTATTTCTGAAAGATTAAATCCTCCCCCGCCAGGACTATTGATGAAGGTAAGTGGTGCGCCTGCTGTAAATTCAATAATGTTGCTTAGTTCTATATATCCGCCACTGTTGTCATCAATATAGATGATCGTTGTATCTGCAGGAATTCCAGTGCCGCTTACGAGCATTCCGAGAGCAAGGTGTGAAACATCTAGATTTAGCCAACCTTGTCCGTAGTATTCTCCTGGGCTGTTATTTAGCGCAGAACCGCCACCAGTTGGTACAAGGGTGGATGGGATTCCTTTACTTCCGGTGAAAGTTATCGGGAATGTGCCCACGCCACGAGGTTGGTTATTGAGATACAACCAACCCCCGCCATCAAATCCACGAACGACAGTCCCTTCCGGGATATCGCGACCTCCGTCAGAGAGAACCATTCCAATTGAGATGCCCGAATACGAAGGGAGTTGAAGATACGTTCCCTCCATATCGCCCGAGTAAGTCACAACATCAGGTTCTGAGTTATAGAAAGTAGAAGCTGGAGTAACGGTGACTGATTGTTCACCGCTGCATGAAACAGTCTGTGCAACGCCTTGGCCGAATTCGACAGGACCAGAATTTATGCTGATATTTGCGGCAAGGGTTGAACTCAACGCAAGCGTTGTAGCAATGACGCTCACGCCAACAAGTAATCTAAATTTCTTCATGGTTCTATCTCACTATTCCAGAATCTTGGCTATAACTAGTTCCACCAGCCATAAAAGCTGGAATTGTTACCGATATTGAGGGCTGGTGAATCATCTTGCGTTTCAACAGTAATTTTGTAAACCTTCGTGGCATCGACAGATTTAGGTAAGTTGACTCGGAAAGCCCCAGATGGAATATCTGTATATCGGTTAGTTTCTATCGCCAGCTTGTCGTTATATGAATTGCCATACCAATCGCCATACGTACGATTGTCGGCTGGGAAATTTAGAACTGCTTCGTTCAGACTAGATCCACGAGCACCATTCGCCCACCAAACCATGGCTGAAGTATCGCCATCTCCAAAGTCAGAAATTGAAAGCGGAGTCGAATTCTCGTTGTCATAGATCTTGATCGTAAATACTTTATTTGCACACTCAGCAGGAATATCCGAAATCATGATGCTTGAAAGTTTAAATGATCCATTGTTGCCAAAAGATAAATTCCCAGTCGGCCCATCTACTGGATCTAGCGTTGTTGAGATTCGTACGATGTTGTAATTATCGCCATCGAACTTTGGGACGATTTCAGTGATCACAGTTCCCGTAGGAATATTTGTACCTGTTACTTCCATTCCTGCGGTAAGAGAATCAGCGTCGATGTCGAGCTCATGGGTGTCCCACCCTGACTCCGCAAATGGAATAACAATAATGTTGGTGTTTATGAATGAGCTATCTGGCGTAACTATTACTGATTGTTCACCGCTGCATGAAACAGTCTGTGCAACGCCTTGGCCGAATTCAACGGGGCCAGAGTTAATGTTGATATTAGCTGCAAGAGTTGAGCTCACTGCGATTGCACCGGCGACAATCCCGATACCAAGGAGAGCGCGAAGCCCCTTCTTCTTTGACTGCCCATCGTTGCCATCTCGTACGCTCAGAATCTTCACAAAATGCCTCCGGTGGTTAGTCTTCAAAGGGTCGCCCTAGGCGATAACCCTCTCAATCACCGTTGTCAAAGACAAGGTATGGGTTGGGATAGCCCAACCTTCGCATCTTTAGAATTGGGGCTATCGGTTACCTATGGGTTTGAAGGATCGCTGCTTATTTTTAGATAGTTAATGTCCGGTGCCAGAGTCAGTGGATTATCTGCAAAGGCAACGGTAAAGGTTCCAGTATTTGAGTCATAGGAAAGCTGATGACTCTCATCCCCCAGCCCAATCGGCGTACCCGACTGGTTTACCAAGACAACAGAGGCGATGTTATCAATCATGAGTGTCACACTTGTTGCACTCTCGGTGCCAGATGGATTAGAAAAGAGTGGGCGCGGAGATGTATCAAGGTCTCCCGTTTTATAGGCTTGGATTGCAAATTTAGTATTTTTGCAGGCAAATGGGTCGAGCCCTTCAATGATGAAACTATTGACCTTTGACAAGCCATCGTAAATAGCAGGAGTCTTGCCCATATCGATATAGATCCAGTCATCGCAAGCTGCAATTTGGTAAACGCCTTGGCTAAATTCACTCGGCGCACCTGAATTGAGATTTATCTTTGCAGCAAAAGATGATCCTGCAGCGACAAGCACGAGAAGAGTAATTCCAACGATCATTTGGCGGGTCTTAGAGAAATACTTTTGATACAACACCTTTGCTGATCACCAACCCTGCGTTGCTAGGAATTATTGGCAACTGTTTCGACAGTTGTCCGACCTACGCGTTGTCCATCAATATTTACAGTCAAAGCAGTTGGATCAATATAGAAGGTGACATCCGCAGATGTTGGATCAAGATTTGTGCCGTCATAAATTGATGTTCCAGAAACCGAGAGATTAACCGCTGCGTTTATCTCTGAAGAAATTACAGAGCCGTCGGCAGATAAGTATGCGAGCGCAAGTTCGGCAGCATCACCAGTGTTAATTGGAGCATCAACGTTAGGGAGCGTTACTTGAAGAACATGTGGTGATGGATCAGCGCCTTCGACTCCGCCGATGGCAAGTTCTGCGCCCATGGTGTCAATGAGGCGAACACGCAGCTTCTTTCCCTTACATGCAAGCAAATCTAAATTTGAGATAGTCACTGCGCGAACTCTGAAATATCCTGCAGATGTGTCATCTACCGTTGGAGCGGAATGCCATTCCTCGCCGATGGATGCGTAAACGGTTGCATCACATGCAACTGCTTGTTGTGAACCCTGACCAAATTCAAGTGCGCCAGAACCAACTGTGACGCTCGCTGCAAAAGTTGAGAGCAAGAAAGGAACAACAGCTAAGACTGTAACTCCAATAACGATTCGGGATTTATAACCACCAGCGCCGCCAAAACCAGATGTCACGCGACCGCTCAGCGGTGAGTGCAGACCTGATGGCATTGATGGATCCCCTTCCTTGACTTAGCGCAAGGCTACGCAGCAAGGGGCTAATGACAAAGATCTACGTTGGGAAGACCCAACCTTTATGGCTATTTGCCAGAGAGTTCGACTTGGCCTTTTTTGACCTCAAGGCTGATTCCAAGGGCTAAAATCTGGGTCGTTCGGATATTTTCTCCGACCCCTGCATTACAGAGGCGTTCATCGAGGGTCGGCTCATTTACTGCGATCACCCGAAAGAGCACGCTGCTTCCGCTGACAATTCCACTCGTTGACAGAGCCATGCCACCTTGGCCATTGATCTTGGCCAGAACCTGATCGCTTGGTCCGCTCAGGATGAGCGAATCAGTGAGGTCGCCGCTGATGAGGCCGCCGCCTTCGAGCTCACTCTCTGCAGAACCTTTCTGCGAAATATCGAATACTGCTCCGGGGCTATTGGCGCAGAATAAAATTGTTGAAGCCCCTGTAACGCTGATATGTGGAAAGCGAAGTGTTTTTGCACGAGGATCCGCGCGAAGTGAAGCCGGAATATGAATGATCAGCCCTTGGCTAGTCAAAGCATGGGGTGGAACTGTTGGAGATGGCGTTGCAGTTGGGCTTTCTGAAACGCTCACAGGTGGAGTCACTTCAGGCGATGCTTGCGCTGTCGCCGACTCACTTGGTGTTGGAGATGGCGTTGCAGATTGCTCAGGCGCAAGAGTTTGGGTTGCAACAGGAGTCCCACCTGAAAATTCATCAGCGAGGGTTGGTCCAACCTTGGCGAGAAAGAGCGCGACAAGTGTAAGAAGGAGGAAACGAATCAGGAGCGTCCTTGATCGACTCTCTTGGCTGAGAAAAAATTTCACGGCGCAAGCATATCTACATCCCCATTGTTTGAGTATCTAAGGTATTTTCACCAACATGGCTAAAGGGAAGAAAAGCGAAGAAGATCAGCAGATAGCTCATTCACTCTTGAGTTGGGCCAAGACACACAAGGTCGATACCGATCCATATGTATCAGGCTTACACGCTGCCCTTAGCTCACCGAGTAATTTGGCGATGTGGGCAACATTGCCGCCCCTTGAATATCTCCCTTTTACGCAAACATCAGAAGGTTCTCAGAGCCTGTCAATCAATAACGCCCTCACCATTGCCAGAAATATTCTCGTCTTTGTACCTGTAGCGCTGACATGGGCTGCCGTTGGTCAAGCAACGACAGCATTTACAATCTATGTAAAGGCAAATCCCAATTCAGTCACTAACTTTCTCGAATTTTGGCAAGATGGCTACGGAGTCCTCAGTTCTAACTGGACTATTGGGCATATTGCAAACCTCGATTTTCTCCTCATCTCTTTAGTTATTGGGCTGACTTTGGCTACATCATTCCTCGGAAAAAGAGGGAGATCTCGCCATGCTGCGGGTCAGAGAAAAGTTGATGCAGATCGAATGCGAATCGGCCTTGCGCTTACCGAATACCTCTACGGCAAGCGGGCGGTTACACCAGCGACACTGAATCAAAACGTATCTGCCTCGATCTCAAATCTGCGTATCGCCAGCAAGCTACTCGAAAAGGGAGTCGCGGCGCAGAATAAGTTCTTATCTTCAACGCCAAGCAATAAAGAGCTTATGGCGGAACTCAAGAAAAATAATAAAAGTAAAGACATAGCCTAGGTTTTTGATGAATATTCGCGGAACAACAACTATTCCTGAAGAGGAAGATTTAACCCCTCAAGCCGGATGGATGTATGCAGACCTCTTCCTTGCCCTCATGGTTATATTTTTAGCGACTATTTCATTTGTTCCGCAATTGAGTAATAACTCAACGAAATTTAGGACTGCAACGGTTCAACCGAAATCAGCATATAACTACGATAAAGGCCTTTCCCTGGTCTACACGAAATTCGATATAGCCGAGATCTCTGCCGACATTGCAAAGTTTGAAGCAACGGAAAATTTACCAGCTGCGACAGATATTATTTATGTTCAGGTTGTAGGTGGATATGATCCAAAAGACGAAACACCTCAACAAGGAACTCTGAGAGCCCTTGCCTTTAGCTTTCTCTTAAATTCAGATGCATCGCCACTCTTTATGCATGCAGCGACAAACTTGGGCGCAAGCGATCAAATTAAGGTTGACCAGATTTTATTGCGTCTTACCTTTGCTGCTAAATTAAAACTTTAACTACTTCTCTACATTAAGCTTAATTCAGCGCCATTTCAAAGGTAACAAGGTGGCCAGGATCGAGTAATTTCATATCCCACTGCAGGGTTAATTTATCAAGCAGTGAGCTGCCCATTCCCTTGCTGTTACTCGGGGTTAACTTGCCATCATCTGCGATGGAAACCTGAAGAAGTGTCCCGTGGATAGTAAATAAAATGCGAATATGTGATGCACCAGCATGCCTTACTGCATTGGCAACAATTTCCTCACATGCTTGCACTGCATAACCATAGGTTGCCTCGTGCGCACCATCTGATACTCCTAAATCAAAATCAACCTGCGCGATTCCGCTCCAGGCATCGGCCACTGATTGGAGTTTCTCTTGAGGGGAAATGGGCTTGAAGAAATCATGGAGTGAATGATCGCGACGCAAGAGCGTTGCAGCTCGCTCTAGAGTCTGAGTTGCTCCTTCGAGATCACCTTCAGCAGATGCCTTTTGGAGCGAGAGGCTAGTTGCCAATAACTCTGATTGCACTTCCCCATGCAAATACGTGGCGAAATCTATTTGATGCTGAACCTCTGTAAGGCTCTCAGCGTACTTTGCAATATTTCCGCGTTCGACTTGGTCTCTTAATAAATCAAGTACCTGTTCGCGCGCACTCGTTGATTGTTGTACAAGATTATTGGCGATAATCAGGCCTGTAAACATAAGATCGGTGAGGAAAATTGGCCCAGCAGTATTCGATGTTGTGACAAAGTTCGAAAAGAGAATAATGGGAACAAATCCCGGAACTGTGGCATAGATAAAGAGAGCAAATTTATTTGCCCTCTTTATTGAGATAGAACCACTCTGAGTGACAGAAAGATAGATCTGATGGATAACAGCGATCGTACCGAGCGTCGTTAAATTTCTTATTACAGCATCTGAAATACCGTACTTAGTCCACGTGCCAAGAAAGACAAATGGCAGGGTCAGAACTGCAATGCGCAAGCCTTCCAATTGAGTTTGAAAACTAGCGAACTTAACTAACTGGAAATGGTTAAAAACCGGTGGTTCAAGTTCTTTTGTAAACCAAAGTTCATGGCTAAGCGGACGTAGAGATTTCTCTAACATTCCACGAATCCCAATCGCAATATCCGATAATTTATCAATATGGCGCTCACCGCTAAGAATCTTCTCAATCTCATCGCGAAGAGGCTTAAAAGCTTCATCGACTTTCGCTCTCGCCGAGGCCATCAGAGGGGAAATCGTTGATGCCTTTGTAGCAGATTTAAGCTCGATCTCTCGAACAAGCGCTTGTGAAAAGAGCTCTCGAAATGTGCGCTCAAAATCATTGCGGGATTCAAAAATATAATAGAAAACAATTCCATAAAAGGGAACAGTAAGAGAGGAGTTAAGGATTCGACTTATATGTGGAACTGGTTGATAGAGATCGAAGGCTTCAACCAACAGGACAATTACTATCCCGCGTACCGCACCAGCGATGACCATTCCTAAGATCTCATATTTATCGGATGGAATTTTGGAGCGATTCTTGATACAGAACCAGAGGATCGGCGCCATCGACATATGTGCTAGAACGGCAAGGCAGACCCACAGCAGGAATTCTTCCATTTTCAAACCTGAAGGTGCGAGAGTTACCAATACACCGAGGATATTGAGAGGTAGCAAAATAAAGTAAATCTGCCACGACATAAAATTGCGACGCATTTTCTAGATCTCTCGTCCAGCTCCATGGAAGAAGGCACGGACAATCTGAACTCGCTGATTCTTATCTGCACTCTTTGGTATCTCTAAATTGGCACAAATTCTTGAAATTGTCTTCTCAATTGCTTGTTCACTGATTCCTCGTTGTTTAGCAATTTCACTTGTCGTCAGCCCATCAGCGATCGCTTTCATGATTTCGATCTGCTTATCTGAAAGCGCACCATAAGTGTTCTTTCGATTCCATGGCATGGATCGTCGAGTCAGCGGATTTACGAGAACAACCGAAATTTGAATTGCTAAGGCTTGTACAGATTCGAGTTCGCGCTTATTGAGAAAGATAGATCCAGCTGGAAGTGGCGGCAGATTTGGATTTGCAAGTCTTGGATCACGAAAACTTGTCAGGATAATAATTCCAATTTCAGGATTATGTGCACGAAGAGCGAGAGCGAGGTCAATTCCGGTCGGCCCTGTTCCTAAATCAAGATCTAGAACTGCAGCATCTGGGGATGTCGCAATCTGCGCCGCAATAGCTTCGCGAGCCGTTCCAACTGAGGCAACGACTTTAAGCCCCGTGTGATTAAGAGATTCCGTCAGAGTTGTTCGCGTGAAGGCATCATCTTCAACGACCATAATTCGTGCGTTTCTCATAGCTAATTATCTCAGGATGGTGCCCCCTTGGCTATTCATCTCTGGTCACAGAAGGCGTTTTGGTTGGGTGCACCCAACCTCAGACTAAGGATCACCCTAAATTATGCAAACCCTTTCCTTGTTGAAGTATGAATTTCTTCGGGTGCTAGCAACCGATCTCAACCATGGAAATTCACAGGATTTTGACATGATTCCCGAACCTACAAGGCACGAGAGGAAATCAATGACAAAGTTATATATCGAAGCAATTACTTTCGGAAACTATGCCCTAGAGCAGATGACCAAGAGAGTAAGAATCTTTTCACAAGACCAAAGTGGCGCTACCGCAGTTGAATACTCGCTCATTGTCGCCCTAGTTGCAATCGCAATCACAGCTGCTGCAACAACACTTGGTACAAATGTAAGTAACTTGTTTAACCACGCTGCATGTTCTGTGCGCAGCGGTGTTTGGACTGCAGCAACGAATACGTGCACTCCTTAGACAAATACTCTCGAGGCAGCCTCCCTTCTTCTTGGATTCGAAATATGAAGAGAAGAAGGGGGGCTAATTCGCGTGAATCAGGCGCAACAGTTGTCGAATTCGCACTTGTGCTGCCCTTATTACTGTTGTTAATTGTTGGACTCATTGACTTTGGAAGGATGGGTTTTGTTGAAGTGAGTATCACATCTGCAAGCCGCGAAGGTGCGCGCTTAAGTTCTTTCTATCCATCAGGTCCAACAAATAACCAGGAGATCACAACACTTGTTGAAGCTGCCGCACCTGGCGCTGCCTCCATGGCGCAGCTCAATGGAAATGGAACGCTAGGCGTCTCAATAATTCCATGCACATCGACAGTGGCCGCAGATAACACCTCGGTCACGGTAACGACGAACTTTACATGGCTGTTGCCATTGGATCTCGTAAAGATTGTTTCACCTGGCTCGACGCTCGGAGAAGACTTTAACCTTTCGTCATCAAGTGCCATGCGATGCGGAAATTAGTTATGAAGGTATCTGCACTCAAGAAAGATCGTGTCTCTGATGAGACTGGGAGCATTGCAATCATCGTCACGATCCTTATTTCTACCACCCTGCTCTTCGGGCTCTTCATGGCGGTGGCTGATGTATCGACTCTTTATACAGAACGTCGCGTTGTTCAAAATGCTGCAGATTCAGCTGTTTTAGCGATTGCCAATGAGTGCGCTACCGATGGCTTTGGGGTCATTAATGGCAATAATCTCGCTTACCCTGACAAGATCTGTCTTAACTCAGTCAACGCGAAGAAGTTTGCTGAATATTATGCAAATGTAAATTCACCAGATCAAGTAACGAGCGTTGTTGAGGTGTGTGGAACAACTCTCGGCGCATGTGGCGCCCAACCGCAAGGTAATCTCAAGTGCCAAAACGTTTCTCCCCAATATACAAATTTTGTTCGCATAGTTACACGAAGTCGCGAGACAAGCGGTACATCGATAACGCCAATATTTTCAAAGGTGCTCGACTCTACTTCAGGCGGAGTCGATGTCTTTGGCTGTGCTCAAGCAGCGTGGGGAAACTCTGGATCTGCAACTGTAGTTTTTCCTTTCTCGCTTTCGATCTGCGACTATCAACAATCAGGGTCGATCACTGCGAATGATTTTGCATCCAATAGCCCAACCCTTACTCAGGGATGCTCAATTACCGACCTTTCCGGCACGGTCTTGAACTACACCTCGCCATTATCGGGCTTCGCCCTCACGAGCGGATTTGGTTGTCCTGGATCATCAACCCCTCAAACAATTAGCGTTGGTGATCTGTTGCGTATTGAAACCTCACTTTCGCAACTCGAATCCATCTGCGGATCGAGAAGTGCCTTTTATGCAAGCCTCTCTAACTTAGCTGGGAACAAAATCATCGTCCCAGCTGTAGGAAACGTGGTGTGCAATTCGCAATCTAACAACTGTCAAGGAAGTTTTACCTTCAAGGTGGCAGGGTTCTTAAGTTTTAACTTTATCGGTGGAAAATTTCAAAATAGAGGAACTGTGGGTACGGCACCGACTAGTGGATGGCCAAACAAATGCAATGCAAGCCGCAACTGTATCTATGGCAACTTCGACAAAGGTCTAGTTTCTTCTGGATCCATTAATACAAATCCTGGAGTTCCTAATACAGGAACACGGGCCGTGCTTTTAATTCAATAAAGAATCCATAACAATCGAGGGAATGATGAAGCGAACTAGAAGACTAAGAGCACGAAAAGGTAAGTGGCAGATGGTTACAATTGCCGCAGCGGCAGTGATTGCTGCCTCGACGGTATTTGCTTATACATCGAGCGTCACAACAAATGCTCGAGAAGAACAGCAACTCGTAGGCGTGTACTTGGCTCAAAAAGCGATTCCGGTCGGAACTTCATTCGCGCAAGCTATGGGTGATGGCTCAATTGAGAGTAAACAATTTCCTATGAGCGCCCAGCCAACTGGTGCAATTACCTCTCTTGATGATGCAAATAAGAGCCTTGTTGCAACTCAGATAATTCAACCTGGACAGATTCTGGTTGATTCGTTATTTGGCCTTACCGCAGCAAATACAGGCGCGCTTACGATTCCAGAAGGATCTCTGGCCGTAACAGTTTCTATTGCGGATCCAGCACGCGTTGCATCTTTCGTTCAACCTGGTTCTGAGATTTCAATCTTTGTCACAGGTTCTCTTCAAAACAGCGACAAGGGTGTTTCAACAACCCAGGTACTTCTCCCCCGAGTATCTGTCCTTGCTATTGGCGAGCAAGTCGCATCGGCCTCGTCCGGGCAAGTCTCCATCAATTCGCCTTTAGTCACCCTCGCGGTAACTCCTAACCAGGCGAAGAAGTTGATTTACGCCTCACAAAATCTCAGCCTCTATTTCGGATTGCGCACAAGTAGCGTCGATTTCGCGGGCTCTGCAGCAATAACAAGCGGAAATATTTTTTCAGAGTAATTCACCACGAGACGAGGAAAATTATGACAATCGTATTTGGCGCAACCGAAGAAGAGGCATCGAGGTACAAGTTCTCCCTTGGCGAGGATGTGGAATCCGAAAGCACTCTTTCAGAACTCTATGAGTCAGTAAAACAGAGCGAAGAAGAACAACTCATTATCATCGGACCGGAGATCAAAATCGCAGTTGCAACTGCTATCGCTGAATAC
>CANJXW010000007.1 GCA_947478965.1 Candidatus Nanopelagicaceae bacterium
CCTAGCTAAAGAGCTTGGACTTAAGATCAACCAGCTCAACACATCTTTTGATGGCCTTATGCCAAGCCTTGTGGCCGGCAAGTGCGACATCATGTGGACTGGCCTGTATCTGAGCAACAAGCGTCTCGCAGTTGCAGATGGTGTTGTTTACATGAACACAGGTGCTGGCTTGGTTGTTCCAACTGGTAACCCAAAGAAGATTTCAACTGGAATGTCACTCTGCGGTTTAACTGTTTCAGTTCAGGGCGAGGGCTCAAACTGGCAGATACTGCAAGACCAGAACAAGGCATGTGCTGCTGCGGGAAAGAAAGCTCTCACAGTTCAGTCATACCCAAAAACAGCTCAGACAGTAGCTGCTGTGCTCTCAGGCAAAGCAGATGCGCTAATCGAAACTGACGTTGCAGTGCCAGAAATTACTGACGCTTCCAGCGGAAAGCTCGTTGAGCAGAAGAAGGTATTTAAGGCTTCAACTCAGTTTGCAGTTTATATGCAAAAGGGATCAAGCAACTTCTTCAAGATTAAATCAGCCGTTCGTAAGCTCATTCAAGATGGAACTCTTGGAGCTATTGCAACCAAGTACGGATTAGACCCTAAGAAAGTTACATCGCTTAAGAAAGCAGCGATCTAGTAACTAATTAGTCTGTAAGGGGATGAGTGTGTTTAAATCGCACTTATCCCCTTACTTTTAATCCGAGACCAAAAAGAACTCAGAGGGAATTAAATTGAAATTTGAATTGGATATCTTCCTTGACGCTATTTTTTCTATGGCATATTTAAAGGGTGCTGGAATATCCATAGCCCTGGCAACTCTTTGCCAATTTTTAGCTGTAATTCTCGGATTCTTTCTCACACTCATGCGAGTGAGCAAGAACAAGATTTTGGTTTCAATATCAGGAATATATATTTGGTTCTTCCGAGCAATCCCAGCCCTCTTGCTCTTGATGGTCTTCTGGTTCTCAATTCCGGAGATTTTTCCACCCTTTCGTCAACCTTGGTACAGCCCCTTTATAGCTGCGATGCTTGGATTCGCAGTATTAGAAGCCGCGTATATGGCTGAAATTCTCCGAGCTGCGCTCATTAGCGTTGATGATGGACAACCGCTCGCAGCACGAGCACTTGGTATGACGCCGTCGCAGGTTATGAGAAAAGTTACCCTTCCTCAACTCATTCGAATTGCAATACCTCCCACAGCCAATGAATACATTGGAATGATTAAGTACACAAGTCTTGCAACAGTAATCTCACTCCAGGAACTCCTCACAACTGCAGGAAATGGAGTGAATAAGACGTTTCGTTATTCAGAATATTACGCCGCAGCCGGTGTCTATTACTTAGCAATGGTTTCAGTACTCATGTTTGCCCAATCACGTATTGAGCGAAAGTTTGCTTGGATTTCAACGACAGGCAAAGTCTCACAGAAAGCGAAACGATGAATCTAGTAGAAGTACACAACCTCCATAAGCATTATGGCTCAAATCATATTCTTAAGGGAGTAAACCTCGAAGTTAAAACTGGCGATGTGAAGGCAATTCTTGGCCCATCAGGTTCTGGAAAGTCAACGCTTCTTCGTTTAATCGCGCTCCTTGAACCCATCGATCAAGGGTCCATACGTGTCGATGGCAGAGTCCTAGCTAAAAATGAAGATGGCCATAAACAACGTGATCATGAAAAAAGCCTTGCGATTCTTCGCCGTGGAATCGGCATGGTCTTCCAAAAATTCAACCTATTCCCTCATCTCAATGCAATCGATAACGTTGCACTAGCACTTATTACGGTTCAGAAAATGAACCGAAGAGATGCACTTGATAAATCAGCTGAAATGTTAAAGCGAGTAGGGCTTGCAGACCGCATGAATTTCTTTCCATCTGAGCTCTCGGGTGGTCAACAGCAAAGAGTCGCAATCGCCAGAGCGCTTGTACTCGAACCGAAGTTGATGCTCTTTGATGAGCCAACATCAGCCCTAGATCCCGAGCTCGTTCGCGAAGTACTCAACGTGATTGAACAACTTGCGGCCGATGGAATGACAATGTTGATTGTTACTCACGAGGTTGGTTTTGCTCGAAAGATCGCCAATGAGGTTGTCATGTTTGATGAAGGCGAGATCGTAGAGACTGGAACTCCTGAAGAAATTTTCACCAATGCACAGCATGCCAGAACGCGAAAGTTTCTTGAGCACGTTTTATGACGCTCAAAGCTGTTTATACCGATACCGATGACCTAGACCCAACCGCAGGAATCGAAAGATTACAAGCTGCAGGTTTTGAAGTTCTGTACCTAGAAACGCACGATCCAGAGAAAATTGTGACTGCGGCGATGGATGCAGATGCTCTCCTGCTTGGGTATGCACCGATCACGGCTGCCATGCTTGCCAAGATGGAAAAGCTTCAAATCGTTTCATTGCTCAGCACGGGATATGACAATATTGATATCAAAGCTGCCACTGATCGTGAAATATGTGTCTCAAATATTGGCGCAACTTCGGCAGAAGAAGTCGCAACTCACGCTCTAGCCCTGACCCTTTCAATCTCTAGAGGGATTGAGACCTATCGCAAGGTAGCTGCTCGCCGCGAATGGTTCAAAACTCCTTATCCGTTTATTCCACCACGGCTATCGGCTAAGAATCTCGGTGTTGTTGGTTTTGGAAATATCGGCCGCCAGTTCGCAAAGATAGCTCAGCCACTCTTCAAATCTGTCTCATTTTATGATCCGATGGTAAAAATAGGAGAAGTCATCAACGGTGTTGAATCTAAGGATTTGGATTCAATACTTCAAGATTGCGATGTGATCTCACTTCACCTGCCCTTGCTGCCAACGACTCATCACCTATTTAACGATCAAACTTTTGGGAAGATGAAAAAGGGTTCCGTCATCATCAACGTCTCACGAGGAGGCCTTATTGATCCTGCTGCACTCATCAACGCGCTCAATTCGGGCCAACTTTTAGCTGCAGGACTAGATGTTCTTGAATCCGAACCACCGATTGCGGATGACCCACTTTTGAGCCATCCACGAGTGTTAATAACGCCACATGTTGCATTTCTTTCCGACTATTCAATGAGCGCATATATTGATGTTCAGGCTGAAAATGTCATGCAGTGGTTCGAAGGAAAAGAAGTAAAAAATAGCGTCAATGGAATAAGGGTGAAAAAGTGAGTTTTGGAAGCGAAGCAATCAAATTACTAGCTCAATATGACGTAGATACAATCTTCGGAATTCCGGGCGTCCATACAATCGAATATTACCGAGGCATCACAGAGACCGGAATGAAAACCGTTGTCCCTCGCCACGAACAAGGCGCCGGCTTTATGGCAGATGGATACACACGTATAAGTGGGAAACCAGGTGTTTGTGTTCTTGTCTCAGGTCCAGGAGTACTCAACGCTGCAACGCCAATCGCCCAAGCTTGGCATGATTCCATTCCAATGCTCATCATCGCTGCAAGTACCGATTCTGAACTTCGCGGGCGCAATCGCGGTCCCTTACATGATGTGCCGGATCAGGCTGCCTTCTTTGGTCAATTGACGTATACAAGCAAGACGGTCACATCACCCGAGGAATTCGCTGAAGTCATCGCTCGAACTTTTCATTCATGGGCAACATCCCGACCACGCCCCGTTCATATTTCAATCCCTACAGATATTCTTGAGATGGAATGCGGACCTATTAAGAAAGTTGAAATTTCTGAGTTGGTTCCAACCGCATCAGATGAACAAATCTCTCAAGTAGTTGCTGCTCTGGCAGAAGCACTTAGGCCAATAATCATTGTTGGTGGCGGCGCACTTCGAGCATCCTCTGAAATCCTTGCAATTGCTGAAGCGGTAAACGCACCGGTGTTAACGACAGGTAATGCTCGCGGAATAATTCCTCATGCTCATCCCCTTAGCGTCGGAACTTTGTTGCCATTTGGTGCAACCCGTGAACTCATCGAATCATCGGATCTTGTGATTGCGATTGGCACAGAATTTAGCGATGTTGACATTATTTACACCGGAAAGCGATTGCCACAACCAAAGAAGCTCATCCGTGTGGATATTGACTTAACGCAGCTCAATGCTGGGCTCACGGCGTGGCTTGGAATCACAAGTGACGCTCAAAGCTTTGCTAAAGCCCTTGTTGCTGGAATAAAGAGCGCAAGTCTTGTCTCACGATTTACTTCTGCATCTCAGGAAGTTACGAAGGTGAGAGAATCTGTCACCTGGACTGATCAGTCACGGAGCCACTTTGCGTGGGTAGATGCCATTAACTCTGTGATTCCAATAGATGCAATTGTCTCCATCGATTCAACCCAACTTGCCTACACCGCCCATCACTACATGCCATGGTCTAATCCTGGCTCATGGTTAGCTCCGTATGGACTTGGAACGCTCGGGCCTGCTCTGCCTATGGCCCTTGGTGCAAAAATTGCAGCACCGGATAGACCCGTATTAGTCATCGCAGGTGATGGTGGTTTCTTATTTACAATCCAAGAGCTTGCAACCGCTCGAGATATCGGCGGGAATGTCGTCATTATAATTTGGGATAACGCGGGATATGGAGAAATTCGAGATTCATTCGATCGCGCCAAGGCATCTAGAACTGGTGTTGACGTTCAAACTTTTGATTTGGTAACTATAGCTCGAGGATTTGGGCTTACCTCTGAACGCATAACAACTCCTGAACAATTGGCTGAGGCAATGAGAAAAGGTTTCGCCTCTTCCACTCCAACCTTCCTTGTTGTCACTGAGCCTGGATCGCCGGCAGATAAATGAAAACTAACAAAATATTCACGAACTTAATTGTTGCTGATCCTTCATCTAAGTCGAACGGTTCCACATCAATCCTGGTTCAAGGTGGCGAGATTCGTGCGATGGGAAGCTTTGAAAATGTGATGGCCACCCTTGGTGGCACGGATGTAGAAACTATTGACCTGGGTGGAAAGTTTGTTCTACCTGGTTTTGTAGATCCTCACGCACATCCACTCATGTATGGACAGATGATGGATTGGGTTGATGTTGGCCCCAATGAGGCAAAAGATATTCAAGAGATAATCGAAATACTGAAAAGCGCTGATAAGAGCCTTCCTCTTGGCGCTCCTCTTCGAGCATTTGGCTATGAACATAGAAATCTCACCGAAGGTCGCCATCCAACTCGATGGGATATCGATCAAATCGGAAGCGTGCGCGAAATCTATGTCATGAATGCAAGTGGCCATGGTGGAGTCGTAAATTCACTCGTTCTCGATGGCAACGGGATTACTGAAAAAACTCTCGACCCTGCTGGTGGCCGATTTGAACGTGATGAAAAAGGAATCCCAACGGGTGTTATCTGGGATGCTGCCTGCGACATATTAACTGGTGCAGATGGTGTAAAACTTTCAGATCATGGTCCAAATTTTCATTTACCCGATTCGCTTGAAGTACTCACTAAACAGCTACTTCAAGCAGAGACTGACTTCGTCAATCATGGAACGACTTCAATTGGTGATGCTCAAGTAAGCAAGCGCGAATTCGATACCTACCGCAACGCATTTCTTCAGAAGAAGACTAGATGCCGATATTCGTTTTATCTCACTTCCGCCCTTCTCAACGAGGCAACAGCACTTCGAGATGATTCATTTATTGATGGCCAGTTCATGACATCTAATGGAATCAAACTCTACGTCGATGGAACCTTGGGTGGGTGGACTGCATATTTCCCTGAAGGTTATGCAGTTGATAAGAATAAAACTGGACAGCTGTATCACTCCCAAGAGGATTACCAACGTCTTTTTCTTGAAGCTGGTGAAAAAGGATTTCACATTGCAACTCATGCACAATCACCAACTGCTCTAGGAATGGTTATCGCTGCAACTCGAGCGCTGAGAGCTTTAGATTACAAAGCCTCTGATGGCAGTGAAATCATTGTCCGAATAGAACATTGCGGGCTTCCTATGACATCTCAAAGTAAAGAGTTTGCTGAATTAGGAATCATCTCTGTCAGCCAGCCCCTCCATCACCATAATTGGGGCGATGGAGTAATTACCGCTGTTGGAGCAACTCTTGGTGGCCGATTTAATCCCCTAGGTGAATTTGTTCGAGAAGGCGTCTCATTTGCTCTCTCATCTGATGCGCCAGTTGCTAAGCCTCGACCATTTGAAGCTATTGCCGCCACGATTGATCGCCGTACCGTACATGGAAATTATATGGGTGATGAAAATCTAGCGATTGATGTAAAGACTGCTTTAATCGCACACACAATGGGTGGCGCGCAGGCCCTTGGTAAAGAAGCCCTGATCGGTTCTCTCGATATTGGGAAAAAAGCCGACTTTATCGTTCTCTCACAAGATCCACTCACGCTCGATGTCGAAGGGTTGCGCGCTCTTAAGGTTGAAGCAACTTGGATAGATGGCGAGAAAGTTTTTTAGTTTTTATGTTGTATGGCAAGAAGAGTGATGAGTTCATAGGCCATATGCGCTGCAGCGATACTCGTAATTTCTGCATGATCGTAAGCAGGAGCCACTTCAACCACGTCCGCTCCAACTATGTTGAGTGAACCAAGCCCTCTAAGTATTGCCAGCATCTCTCGAGAGGAAAGTCCGCCTGCCTCAGGCGTACCTGTGCCAGGAGTAAATGCTGGGTCCATTACATCGACATCAATCGAAACATAAACCGGCGCATTTCCAACGCGCTTTTTGATTCGCTCGATGACTCCAGCAGTTCCAATCTCAGGTACCGATGCAGCGGTAATAGCAGTGAAACCAAGAGCTACATCATCAAGTAAATCTTGGCGATCATAGAGAGGTCCACGAAGTCCAATATGAACCGATGATTCCTTTACTAGTAGACCTTCTTCTGTAGCTCGGCGAAATGGTGTTCCATGAGTACAAGGTTCGCCGAAATAGGTATCCCACGTGTCTAAATGTGCATCAAAGTGAATCAATGCAACGGGACCATGTAATTTATTGACAGCTCGTAAGATTGGTAGAGAAATAGTGTGATCTCCGCCAAGAGTGACGACAGATTTGCCATGCTTGTATAAATGAGAAATTCCTTCCTCAATTGATTTCACTGCCGCGGTAATATTAAATGGATTGACGCCAATATCTCCAGCATCGACAACTTGTACTAAAGAAAACGGAGCAGCTTCTTGAGAGAAGTTGTATGGACGCAGCAATCGTGATCCCTCACGGATTGCACTTGGACCGAATCGAGCGCCTGGACGATATGAAGTGCCGGCATCGAAGGGAACTCCGACAACTGCTATGTCGTAAGAATCCACCTCATCCATACGAGGAAGTCGGGCAAATGTCGCAGGTCCTGCAAAACGGGGTAACTTAAAGGAGTCTATTGGACCTACTTTTCCATCGCCTGAGACGGTGTACCGGTCCAAAGTATTCTCGTTATCCATGTCGTCAGGGTATACCAATTTTAAGCACTTTCAAGAACACACATTCATGTGCAAGATAAGAAAGTTCAAATTCAAAGTAGAGATCTAGCTGCTAATGAGCGCAAGGTTGTCGGCGATAACTGGCTGTAGACCGCGGAACCATTCCTCATAACCTGCATTATTTAGATGCAATCCAAATGTCTCTGGGTCTTCGCAATACTTTTGTTCGATGACGATTTCATCTGGGTCCTTCAATAAGGAAAAAGCATCAAAATATAAAATCCCTAAATCCTCAAGAACGGGCTTTATCGAGGTATTGACTTCAATCATGCTCTTGGAAAATTCATCGCTTCTAGGAGAGAGAGAGTTCCAAATTATCGGCACCTCAGGCAATAATTTCCGCAAATTGCGCGCGTTCTCGAGAATATTTTCGATTACAACATCTTCAGTCAGTCTGTACTTACCGAAGTCATTTGTTCCGATCATGACGATCAAAAGTTCTGGTTGGGATTGCACGATTTCATTTAGTAGCCCGGCAAGATCACTGTTGGTATGGCCAGGGAATGCAAAGTTCGTCACATAATGTTCAGGTAGCCAGTACTGCCAAGGCCCACCATGAATAATGCTATCTCCTGCAAAAACAACTCTTCTCTTCATCACTTTCCCTTTCTTAGCCAAAAATCAAGAGCAGCCGGTGCATACCTGGCCCATGTAGCATTTGAGTGCGATCCTTTGTTGAGTACTCGTGTGATCAGGTCTTTATTCTCTCGGTAGCCTCTGCTCTTTATTAATTGATCTGCTTTATATTGCGATTGTTCATACAGCGCATCGAGTCCTTTGCTTCCACGACTCATCCACAGTTTATGTTTTCCGGGAGTTGGAAAATCTCTCATCATCTTTTCGGCTAAGGCATCTCCTCCGATTACCCAGTGGGGCGAAAAGCTCAGAGATGTGTAGAAGAAATCAGGTCTACGGATAACTGAATAAATCGAAGCTAGACCACCCATACTTCCGCCAATAATGGCAGTCTTCTCATGGTTGATAACTTGACCGATGCGATCAGCAATCGCAGGAACGATGATGTCGATAATGTCATCAATTAATTGGTCTGCTGTCAGAGTGTCTAAGAAAGTATCTACTTTTGCTTGATACAAGCCGTAACTTTCAATCATCCAATTTTTCTGATCGCTCATGTATTGAGCAGGAACATATTCTTTTAAGCGACCAATATTATCTTCAAGATATGGCGTGTGATAAATACAAATAACCGTTGGAGATGCCTCATTATTAAGCGTGGCTACTCTTACAGCCGATTGTGCAATTTCCCACGTGGCTCTTTGATGTGGATTAATTCCGATATTGCGTTTATCGAGCATATTTTGACCGTCATGAGCTACAAGAATGTGATCTCCAGGAACTCTTGGAGCCCAGTAATCAATAGTTCGATTGCCTATACGAATTTTATAGACTGTTCCAGGAAGCCCTGTAACCTGAAATTCCTCAATGTCGAGAATAGATCGGTTCATCCCTTGGTTGACCCACTTACAAGACCAGTTACAAGGTACTTCTGTAAGAACATAAAGAGTGTAAGAACGGGAATAGTTGCAAGCAAGGCTCCAGCTGTAAATGGTCCCCAGTTCTTTCCATATTGACCATAGATAAATTGTTGGAGCCCAACGGCAACAGTCATGTTATTGCTATCAAGGCCAAGAATGACCGAGGTAATGAGGTATTCGTTGAGCATCCCAATGAGAGAGAGCAGGAAAATAACGACAAATACCGGTATCGCAAGCGGAACTATTATTAGAGTAAAGATTGTGAAGTGGCTTGCACCATCAATTTTTGCTGCTTCATCTATCTCTGTTGGAATGGTGTCAAAGAACCCTTTAAGCATCCATGTATTAACACCTAGAGCTCCACCACCAAAAATAAGAATCAGCGGCAATTGATGACCAAGCCCCAAGAAGGCAAAAGTCTTACCAAAGGTGTTGATGATGAGAAATAGGCTGGTTGCGGCTAATAATTGTGGAAACATCTGAACGATAAGAATTGTAGATAATGTCAGTTTGCGCCCTTGAAATCTATGGCGACTGAGGGAATAAGCAGCCATCGCACCGATCATCGTCTGCATGACTGCTGCAGATATAGCTATGACGAGTGAATTTCGCACCCAAACCAAGAATGGCTTCTCTCGGTTTGAAAATAGCGCGGTGAAATTATCAAAACCTCGATGGAGCGGGATTAATTGCTGCGTACTGACCTGGCCGGTGACATCAAAAGCCGCAGAAACCATCCACATCAGTGGAAAAATCGCAAAGATAGCTACGACGATTCCTACGAGATGGCGCCAGAGAACTTTCTTGGCCCAAATTCTTATTTTTCTTCGTGCAATAAAGGTGGACTGGCTCATTTAATTGATCCCTTCCATTGTCTTCATACGACGCAACCCATAGATCGAGATCAACGCGATGAGCAAGAAGTTAAGAATTGAGAGCGCGCTAGCTAAGCCGTAGTTATTGCCCTCTTGCGAATTAAAGGCCAATTTATAGGTATATGAAATGAGGATATCTGTCGCCCCAGCGTTGCCGTTGGAATTTGGAAAAGTCGGTCCCCCACCCGTCAAGAGATAGATGACACCGAAGTTATTGAGAGCCATAGCGAGTGATGCGACTAAGAGCGGCGCCAGCGTGCGCATAACGAGTGGCAGTTTTATCAAGCGGAAGGTTTTAAAAGGTGAAGCACCATCGATCTCTGCAGCTTCGATGATCTCATTAGGAATGGCTTGAATTGCACCCGTTGAAATTAGGAACATATATGGAAATGAGATCCAAATTTCTACAATAAGGACAGCCACACGAGCCCAGAATGAATCCGTCAGCCAAGGTGTTGATATATGGAAGAGTCGATCAATTACTCCGCTTTCACCTTGAAAAAGTGCAGACCACACCAGAATGGAGAGCACGCTTGGGATAGCCAAGGGGGCGATAAAAATCGTTCGATAGATCCGCTTAGAGCGCATATTTGGAAAGTTGAAGATGAGGGCCAAGGTAAGCCCAAAGAGAAAACTCAAAATTACCAGGAGCAAGGCGTTAAAGATCGTCCAAGCCAAAACCGCTGCAAGAGGCCCTCTAATATCTTCATCATTGATAACAGAGGAGAAATTTCTCCAGCCTACATTGGCTTTCCAACCGGGGTATAAAACATCACCAGATTCGTTAACCATCTGCCCGTTATCATTAGGAAAGTAGCGCACACCGGTATCAACTTCAAGGAGCTCATCTTTCGTAGCTGAATAAATGAAAGACGGCTTAAAGGCCTGAAGGGTTTCTAAGTCTTGTGGCGCTAGGGAGATACCGTTCTTAAATTTAATGACCATATTTTGCAGTTCATCAGAATACGCAGAACTTTGAGTTTCATTGAGAATCGAAAACCCAATAACTTTCTGGATGGCTCCATCGTTTGAAATCGAAACATCACCAAGAGCTA
>CANJXW010000008.1 GCA_947478965.1 Candidatus Nanopelagicaceae bacterium
ACTCTGTTTATGCCTACGCACAGCAATTTGCTGGCTCTGGTCAAATCGGTTTCTATGCTGGATGTAATCCAGCAAAGGCGCTGGAAGTGGTTGAAATTATCCGTGAAGTCCTCGTTGATGTCGTTGACAACGGTATGAGCCGAGAAGAAATTGAGCGTGCCAAAGGCGCCGTTCGCGGTTCGCTTGTCCTTAGCCAAGAAGATTCAGGTTCTCGCATGATGCGTATCGGCAAGAACGAGATCGTCTACGGCCAGGTAATGGGCTTTGATGAGATTCTTAAAGAGATCTCACGAGTTACCCCTGAAGATGTCCGTGAAATTGCCAGCGAGTTCCTGACGAAAACGCCTACCCTTGCCATAGTTGGGCCATATAAAAACACAGATAAATTTGAGAAGGTTCTTGCGAAAGGATCAAGTAAATGATCAACCAAAAGATCAAGGTTGCAGTTCTCGGTGCTCGTGGTCGCATGGGCGCTGAAGTAGTTAAAGCTGTACAAAGCGCGCCAGATCTTGAACTTGTTGCTCAAATTGATTTGGGAGATTCTCTCGATACCGTCATCTCGTCAGGTGCAACGGTCGTTGTTGATTTCACAACTCCGGATTCTGTCATGGCCAATCTTGAATTCCTTATCACTCATGGCATTCATACCGTCGTTGGAACCACTGGTTTTAGCGCAGACCGCATTACAAAAATTACATCTTTACTCGAAACCAATAAGGGCGCTGGAGTATTGATTGCACCGAACTTTGCTATCGGCGCAGTCCTCATGATGGAATTTGCAGAGAAAGCTGCGCGATACTTTGAATCTGCAGAGATCATTGAACTCCATCATCCAGATAAAGTTGACGCGCCAAGCGGAACAGCTACACGTACCGCCGAAATCATTTCACAGGCTCGCAAAAACGCAGGTCTTGCTAAGGCGCCCGATGCCACAACAACATCACTCGATGGTGCGCGCGGTGCAAACGTTGGAGATGTTCCCGTTCACTCAGTTCGCCTTCGCGGATTGATTGCACATCAAGAAGTTCTCTTTGGCGGACCAGGGGAGACGTTGACGATTCGCCACGATTCACTCGACCGTGCAGGATTTATGCCCGGCGTACTACTGGGAATTAGAGAAGTACCATCACATCCTGGCCTAACTTTTGGCCTCGAACACTTTATGAAATAAGGAGATCGCTATGAGCAAAGATCAGATCACAATGTACTCAGCTGACTGGTGCGGAGATTGTCGTCGCTCCAAGCGCCTTCTTGATGAACTTAACGTCGAATACACAATTATCGATGTTGACGCAGATCTCTCTGCAGCCGATAAGGTCATTGAGATCAACGGTGGAACTAAATCAATTCCTGTCATTGTCTTCTCTGATGGAACTCACCTGACAGAGCCTTCAGATATTGATCTCAAAGCAAAGCTTCAAGCGCTCTCTATTATTTAAGCCCTTTAGGCAAAGTGAAAGAGCGCAGCGGAAGTTGCTGCAGCGCTTATAACTACAACTGGAAATGGCGCCTTGAGTATCAGGGCAATGACGGCAATTCCAAGACCAGCCATGCGTTGGTCTATTACGAGCGCGCTCTTTTCGGTAAAAGTCTGGACGCCAACAAGTGCGCTCAGAAGCGCTATCGGAATAAGAGAATTTATCTTTAAAATCCGAGGATGAGATAGATATTTCTTGGGAACGCTATGCCCAAAGTATTTTAGGATGAAGGCGATCGCACTTGTTCCTATAACTGCAATCCAGGTTATCTCCATAAGTTGGCCTTTACTCCAAAGAGAACTGCCAATAAAGCCGTCGAAATAATTGGAACTCCAGCAGGAACAAAAGGAGTTAGAACCAGGGCTAAGAAGAGCGCAGCAATAGCAAGGGCTCGATCCAAATTTTTCTCAAGGCGAGGCCACAACAAGCCTAAGAATGCGGCGGGGACTGCAGCATCGAGGCCCCAAGATGAAGGGTCTCCCATCGCTTGCGCTCCGAGTGCGCCGGCAAGTGTGAAGATATTCCAAAAGATGTACACGCCAATTCCGGTGAGCCAAAAACCTTGGCGCATTGCAACAGGACCTAAAGGCTCTTGTGAAAGTGCGACCCCCGTTGATTCATCAATCGTTACTTGCGCTGCAATGACGCGCTTAAAACCTTTTACATTAAGAAGTGGCGCCATCCGAAGTCCATAGAGTGAGTTGCGAACGCCAAGGAGTGATGCGGTTGCAATTGCGCTCAAGGCGCTACCACCCGATCCAAGAACTCCGACGACGGCAAATTGTGAAGCGCCAGAGAAGGTAAGGAGTGAAAGTAGACAGCTCTGCCAGATTGAAAACCCTGCTGCAACCCCAGCTGCCCCAAAGGCAACGCCATAAGCGCCAACTGTGAAGGAGACGCTGAGAGATTGGGCTGCGGTGGCGCGGTTCACTCTGGACACGGAGGCATTCTGCCCTACATATCCATCGACGGGTAGCGTCTCATAGATAAGGTTTCGCTTATGTCTGAGCCAATTATCTTTCGTGACGATGTCACAGTAGAACTCATCAAGGCAAGTGCAAGTGATGCTGATGTCATTTGGGCTGCGCGCGTATCTACCGCAGGCGAGCAATCTATGGATGAGATCGGCGAAGACCCAGCGCGCTCTGCTGGATTGATTAACTACCTAGCTCGCGAACGACATGGCTCGCCCTTTGAGCACACTTCGATGACCTTCTTTATCAGCGCCCCGATCTTTGTCTTCCGCGAATTTATGAGACATCGCATCGCTTCTTATAACGAGGAATCTGGACGCTATCGCGAACTACGTCCCGTCTTCTATATTCCTTCGCCAGAACGTAAGCTCGTTCAAATCGGCAAGACTGGCGCATATACATTTATCGATGGCACTCCTGAACAATTCGAGATTACCGTGAGCGCGATGAAAGATGCTTATGTCGTCGCATATGAGAGTTATCAGAAGATGCTCGTAGCTGGCGTTGCTCGCGAAGTCGCTCGCGCAGTTTTGCCCGTTGCAACATATTCGTCGATGTATGTGACGATGAATGCTCGCGCATTAATGAATTTCCTATCTCTTCGCACAGCTCGCGAAGGTTCACATTTTCCTAGCTATCCTCAACGCGAAATCGAGATGGTTGCCGAGAAGATGGAAGCCGAATTCGCGAAATTAATGCCACTTACGCATGGGGCATTTGAAAAATCTGGACGAATCGCTCCCTAAAACGGGTAAGGTTTACACATGACAGTCGCAGCGCCATTCGGACGAATGCTCACCGCAATGGTGACCCCCTTCAATAAGGATGGCTCCATTGATTGGGCTGGCGTTGAAACCCTGGCAGACCATCTTGTAAAGACTGGCCATGATGGAATCGCGGTCAATGGCACAACGGGTGAAGCCCCAACGACAAAATCTTCAGAGAAGCTAGAAATTATTCGAATTGTAAAGAACGTTGTTGGATCAAAAATTACCGTTCTCTCTGGCGCAGGCGATAACGAGACAACGTATTCAGTCGATCAAGCGAAGAAGACTGCTGCTGCTGGCGCTGATGGATTGCTCATCGTGACTCCGTATTACAACAAACCACCACAAGCTGGAATCGAAGCGCACTTTCGCGCAGTTGCAGATGCAACAGATCTCCCAGTAATGATCTATGACATTCCTGGACGTACTGGTGTTGAAATTGAATCCGACACAATTGTTCGCCTCTTTGAACATCCAAGAATTGTTGCCCTTAAAGATGCAAAGGGAAACGTCGCAGCAACTTCATGGGTAATTAAACGGTGCGGAATTCCAGTTTATTCTGGCGATGATATTTTGAATTTACCTCTGCTCTCTGTTGGCGCAGTTGGTTTTGTCTCTGTATGCGGCCACACCGTTGGCCTTCGACTCAAAGAGATGCTTAACTCGTGGTTTGCAGGAGATGCAGCAGGCGCACTTGCAATTCACCAAGAGCTACTCCCAGTCTTTACCGGAACTTTCCGTACACAAGGTGCGATCCTGACCAAAGCTGCCCTCAATTTAATGGGCCTACCTGGTGGAGTAACTCGCCTTCCTCTCGTTGATGCCACTGCAGATCAGATCGCACAATTACGTGTTGATCTCATCGCAGGTGGCGTAAAAATTTCTTCATGACGCATCCCCATCCAGAACTCGGTACTCCCGGCAAACTTGTTGCAGGTGGCTTGCGCATCGTCGCCCTCGGTGGTTTGGGCGAGATCGGTCGTAATATGACCGTATTTGAAACACATGGAAAGCTATTGATCGTAGATTGCGGAGTTCTCTTTCCAGAGGAGAACCAACCCGGAATCGATCTGATTCTTCCTGACTTTAGTTATATCCGTGAGCGCCTAGATGATGTCATTGGCTTGGTCCTTACTCATGGCCACGAAGACCATATTGGCGCAGTGCCGTATCTTCTTCGCGAACGAGGCGATATTGCAATCTATGGTTCGGCTCTAACTCTTGCACTTATTACTGCGAAGTTGAAAGAACATCGAATTTCTCCACTTACTCGCGAGGTAAAAGAGGGAATGCGCGAAGATATCGGACCATTCGAAGTCGAATTCGTCGCGGTGAACCATTCAATCCCTGATGCTCTAGCAGTAGCAATTCATACACCTGCCGGAACAATTCTTCACACAGGTGATTTCAAGATGGATCAGTTGCCATTGGATGGTCGCATTACAGATCTAGCAACCTTTGCTCGCCTTGGTAATGAAGGCGTAGATATCTTCCTTGTCGACTCAACGAACGCGGATGTTCCAGGGTTTACACCTTCAGAGCGCGAAATCATGCCAGCTCTTAACCGTGTTATTGCTGCGACAAAGCGACGAGTCATTGTCGCCTCATTCGCTTCGCATGTTCATCGTGTGCAACAGGTAATTGATATTGCAGCGCTCCATGATCGCAAAGTTGCCTTCATAGGTCGCTCCATGGTTCGTAATATGAAGATCGCAGAGGATATGGGTTACCTGACTATTCCTTCTGGAATCTTGATCGATATCAAAGAGTTAGATAGTTACGATGACAAAGTTGTGCTTATCTGTACAGGGTCACAGGGTGAGCCAATGGCGGCGCTTTCGCGTATGGCAAATGGTGAGCACCAGATCCGAGTTGGCGATGGGGATACGATCATCTTGGCATCATCACTGATTCCAGGAAATGAAAATTCAGTCTTTAGAGTCATCAATGAACTCACTCGCTTTGGTGCAAAGGTTGTTCATAAGGCAAATGCAATGGTCCATGTATCTGGCCATGCAGCAGCAGGTGAACTCCTCTATTGCTACAACATCGTTAAGCCTAAATATGTAATGCCGGTACATGGTGAGTGGCGACATTTGAAAGCCAATGCCGAGATTGCAATCTCTTCAGGAGTTCTGCGAACAAATACAATCGTGATTGAAAACGGAATCGTTGTCGATCTCGTTGACCACGTAGCAGAAGTAGCGGGCGCAGTCCCGTGTGGCTTTGTCTATGTCGATGGCCAGAGCATTGGTGATATCACCGAATCGTCTCTCAAGGATCGTCGCATTCTGGGAGAAGAAGGCTTTATCTCTGTCGTAGTCGTGGTGGAATCACAAAGCGGGAAAATTATCGCTGGCCCTGATATCCATGCTCGAGGATTCAATGAAGATGAAGCTCTCTTCGATGAAGTAAAGGGACAGATAGAGAAAGCTCTGGCAGCGGCTGTTGCCGATGGAATGAATGGAACGCATCAACTCTCGCAAGTTGTTCGACGCACAATTGGTGGCTGGGTCGGCGGAAAACATCGACGCCGTCCGATGATTATTCCCGTAGTTATTGAGGTCTAGCCACTAAGATTTAGCGTGTGGCTAAGACAAAACGATCTACTAAATCTCGCTCGACGAAGAGCTCGCAGGGTTCATTTCTGAGCATCGTCGGTCGGGCTATCTCTGCCACATGGCGAGGACTTGCTCGCGCCCTTGGATCATCGGTCCGATTTTTAGCGCGAGGTGCTCGTGATCTCGATCCCATCCACCATCGCGATGGTGGAGCTCTCTTACTCCTTTTAATTGCATTTGCCGCACTTGCAGGTACATGGTTTCGCGCAGATAATCTTGTAGGTCGCGCTTTATACGCCTTCTTCTATGGAGCACTTGGCCGCGTCGGATTCTTTGCACCAGTAGTTCTCATTTACTTTGCGCTGCGACTCTTTAGAGTTCCTGATGATAAGAAGACAACTGCGCGCATCATTATCGGAACTCTCTCCCTTGTTGTCAGTTCTGCAGGACTTGTTCATCTCTTTAACGGCTCACTTGGCGCAGGCAATCCCTTGGGATCAACAGCAATGCGCCATGGCGGGGGATGGATTGGCTACGGAGTTGCGTGGCCACTTGAAGCGTTGATGACTTCAATTCTTGCCTACCCAGTTTTAATCGCACTCTTTATCTTTGGACTCTTAGTCATTAGCGCTACATCGCTCACGGATGCGATGACCAGAATTAAGACCTTCTCTGCGTGGGCTTGGTCAAAACGCCCTGACCGCCAAGACGATGAACCCTTTGAAGTAACAGATACTCCTCCCTTTGAAACCCCTGTTGTGGGCTGGAACCATCACGATGACGATGCAATCGATGAAGAAGAATTTGATGAAGAATTTACCGTTGAGATTCCTCGCGAAGTACAAGCACCCGTCGCAACTACAGCGCCTTCGCCTGCAGTCACAAAGAGACCAGAGCAGTTATTGCTAACGGGGGATTCCACCTACGAATTGCCATCTCAAGATTTGCTTCGCCAAGGACCTGCCGCAAAGGCAAAGAGCAAGGCAAATGAAATAGTTGTAGCAGCTCTCACTGAAGTTTTCCATCAATTTGAAATTGATGCGCAGGTAACTGGCTTTATGCGTGGCCCAACTGTGACACGTTATGAAGTAGAGCTAGGTAATGCCGTTAAGGTGGAGCGCATTACGGCGCTTGCGAAGAATATTTCCTACGCTGTTGCAAGCAGCGATGTTCGTATCCTTTCTCCGATTCCTGGAAAGTCGGCAGTTGGTATTGAAATTCCTAACGCTGATCGCGAAATCGTTGCTCTCGGTGATGTTATGCGCTCAAGTGTTGCAGGCCAAGATCACCATCCAATGCTTGTTGCCCTCGGTAAAGATGTTGAAGGTAATTTCGTCTGTGCAAACTTAGCCAAGATGCCACACCTTCTTGTGGCAGGTGCTACAGGTGCCGGTAAGTCATCAATGATCAATGCGATGATCGTCTCTATCTTGATGAGATCAACGCCAGATGATGTACGACTTATCTTGATCGATCCAAAGCGCGTAGAACTCACAGCGTATGAAGGCATTCCACACCTCATAACGCCGATTATTACCAATCCAAAGAAAGCAGCAGATGCGCTGACATGGGTTGTTCGCGAAATGGATCTGCGATATGAAGATCTTGCAACATTTGGTTTTAGACATATCGATGACTTTAATAAAGCGGTCCGTGCAGGAAAGGTAAATGTTCCTCCGGGCAGCGATCGCGTACTTGAACCATATCCATATTTACTTGTCATCATCGATGAACTCGCAGATCTCATGATGGTTGCAGCTCGAGAAGTTGAAGAGTCAGTAGTCCGCATTACTCAGCTCGCTCGATCTGCAGGAATTCACTTAGTTCTTGCGACTCAGCGTCCCAGTGTTGATGTAGTAACAGGTTTGATCAAAGCTAACGTTCCATCGCGATTATCTTTTGCAACGAGTTCGCTTGCAGATAGCCGCGTTATTCTGGATACACCGGGGGCAGAAAAGCTTGTCGGTCAGGGTGATGGACTCTTTATTCCTATGGGAGCAAGCCGTGCAATTCGCATCCAGGGTGCATATGTATCAGAACGCGAAATTGAAGCGGTCACTGGTCATGTCAAGAAACAACTTGCACCAAGGTATCGCTCTGATGTCACCGCTGTTCCTCAATCGACAAAGAGCATCGACAAAGAGATCGGTGATGATTTAGATATTCTTTGCCAGGCAGTTGAGCTTGTTGTAGGTACTCAATTTGGATCCACATCCATGCTTCAGCGAAAACTCCGCGTTGGTTTCGCCAAGGCTGGTCGTCTGATGGATCTGATGGAATCTCGTGGAATCGTGGGACCATCAGAGGGCTCGAAGGCTCGCATCGTGATGGTTAAGCCTGATGAACTTGATTCAGTCCTTGCGACCCTTCGCGAGTACTGATCTTCACCTGATATTCACTCACGTGTTGGTATTTTAGAACTTCATTGTGCGATTAACTTCGACGGGCGTAGACTTTGACTCTAGATCCCTAGAAATTCTCTACAAGGCGGGTTAAATGACAACTGGTGAGGCTCTGCGAAATGCGCGCGAAAACGCGGGTTTGAGCATTGATGACCTCGCAAGTCGCACAAGTATTCGTCCAACTCTTCTTAAAGAGATGGAGAAAAATAACTTTGATGCGTGCGGTGGAGACACATACGCACGTGGTCACATCAGAAATATCGCACCCTTAGTAAATGAGAGCGCAGATAATTTGATCGAAATGTATAACCTTGAACATTCATCGCAGCGCCGCGGAATTCATGATCTTCTTGTTGAAAATAGCGTTACGCGAATACCAAGAGAGAAAAGAAACATTACGTGGAAATCACTCGTTGTGATTTCACTCGTTACGCTATCTTGCGTTGGAGTCGCTCAAGTAATTATTTCAAATTCAAAGACTGTCACGCCGCTGCCTATGGCATCAGCGACTCCATCGAAGACTGCGACTGCACCTGCTCAGGCTAGCCCGATTGCGACGCCTGAAGTTTCGACAGGGGTCATCACCGGAAAGATCACTCTCGTTATCTCAGCTACTCGTGGGAATGCAAATATTGATGTGGTCGATGAAGGAAACCATCTCTACAAGGGACCGATATTCCAAGGAGATGTGAAGACTTTTACCGCTGCATCTTCGATCAGTATTTACTTGAGCAATGCAGGGGATCTCGATCTCACCCTCAATGGCGAGGAATTAGCACCGCTGGGCGCAAGTGGCGAAGTTGTACGTAAAACATTTCGTTCACAGCCCTAGCAGTGTGAGAAAAGACCAATAACGCTGTAACATCAGACAAATGAGTCGTACCGTTGCAATCGTCACCATGGGCTGTGCCCGCAATGAAGTGGACTCCGAAGAACTTGCAGGCAGGCTCGCCGCAGATGGTTGGACTCTCGTCGATGATGTTGAATCCGCAGAAGTCGCGCTGGTCAATACATGCGGCTTTATTGAATCTGCGAAAAAAGATTCTATCGACGCTCTCTTAGAGGCAAATTCACTCAAGGGCCACGGTGTAACACGCGCTGTAGTCGCTGTTGGTTGCATGGCCGAGCGTTACGGACAAGAGTTAGCAAAGGCTCTTCCTGAAGCTGATGGAATTTTAGGCTTCGATGATTATCAAGATATTTCAGTAAGACTTCAATCCATCATCGCGGGCAATCCTCATACACCTCACGTACCTCGTGATCGTCGGGCGCTATTGCCGATTGCACCCGTTGAACGCGCAGCAGCGCGAGATGAAGCATATGCATCAACTCTTGGCGCTGGGGGATCGCTCTTTCGTAAACGCTTAGGTAACGCGCCATGGGCACCGCTCAAGATTGCATCGGGTTGCGATCGCCGCTGTTCTTTCTGTGCGATTCCTTATTTCCGTGGATCATTTATCTCTCGCAAACCTACTGAGATTATCGAAGAAGGTCGTTGGCTTGCACGTAACGGCGTGACAGAACTCTTTCTTGTCAGCGAAAACACAACATCGTATGGAAAAGATCTAGGCGATCTTAAGTTAATGGAGAAAATTCTCCCTGACTTTAGCGCGATCGAGGGAATCGAAAGAGTTCGCCTTTCCTACCTTCAACCTGCTGAAATGCGTCCATCTTTGCTTCAAGCGATGATTGAGACCGAGAAGGTTGCCCCATATTTTGATCTCTCTTTCCAGCACACGAGCCCAACTGTCCTGCGCCGCATGCGTCGCTTTGGAGATGCAGAAAAGTTCATGCATCTGATTTCACAGATTCGCGCACTGTCGCCAGAAGCTGGCATCCGCTCAAACTTTATCGTTGGGTTCCCGGGTGAGACTCAAGAAGATTATGACGATCTTGCTAACTTTATTATTACCGCAAAACTCGATGCAGTCGGAATCTTTGGTTACTCAGATGAAGATAACACTGAGGCTCTTGATCTCTCTGACAAAGTTGCAGAAGAAGTAATTCGTGAGCGAGTAGAGACGCTTTCATCTCTTGCCGATGAGATGGTCTCTCTAAGAGCTGCCGCACGTATCGGTGAAAAGGTACGCGTATTAATTGAGGATGAAGAGTCTCAAGAAGGCCGCGCTGCTCATCAAGGGCCAGAAGTTGACGGAACAACCTCATTTATCGGCACACATTTCAAGGTGGGCCAATATATTGATGCTGTGATTATTGAATCCATGGGAG
>CANJXW010000009.1 GCA_947478965.1 Candidatus Nanopelagicaceae bacterium
GACGATTTGAGAATGAAACTAGTGAGCGATCTAGATGTGGAGCGCTTGATTTTGCGACTTCAACACCATTAAGCCATACATCAATAACAAGGGGATCCATGTGCGCTTGCGCCGTACCAACCGCCGCAAGAACTCTTCCCCAGTTTGGATCTCCTCCAAAGATTGCACATTTTAAAAGATTATTGCGAGCACAAGCGCGTGCGATTTCAACAGCATCGGCCTCGCTTGAGGCACCATTGACGGTAATCGAAACCGTCTTAGTCGAACCTTCGGCATCTGCGATGAGTTGGGCGCTGAGCGACTTGCATACTTGCATCAAGCTTTCTTCAAGGAGAAGTTCCGATAGTTGGACTCCAGATGAGCCCGATCCCATAAGGAGAACTGTGTCATTGGTTGAGGTACAACCATCTGAATCGATACGATTGAAAGTTCGACTTGTGACGCGTTCAAAAATCTCTTGAATATTCGTAGGGAGAATTGCATCAGTCATGACGACCGAGAGCATTGTGGCTAGAGCCGGGGCAAGCATTCCTGCTCCTTTTGCAATTCCCGTAACAGTAATTCCATTATCGATGACTGTCGCCAACTTGGGAACGCTATCGGTTGTCATAATCGCACGAGAGACATCCTCGAGAGTATCAATGCGCATATTTTCAGAAATATCACCGAGGCCACTGATAATTTTATCCATGGGGAGTAACTCGCCGATGAGTCCTGTCGAACAGACCACAACCTCACCAGATGAAATCTTAAGTAGTTCGCCAACTTTCTCGGCGGTCGTATGAGTGTCTGCAAATCCTGCAGGACCCGTGCACGCATTTGCGCCACCTGAATTGAGAACAACGGCTCGAACAATTCCACCTTGCGTTACTTGCCGGCTCCAGATCACAGGCGCTGCAACTACTTTATTTGTCGTATAGACAGCTGCCGCAGCAAAAATAGGCCCAGTATTTTCGATCACTGTCAGGTCTAGCGCTCCAGTACTTTTTAAACCGGCTGCGACTGCACCTGCTCTAAAGCCTTGGGGAAGATTCATGCGCTGACTCCGTCACCTAAGAGACCAGTGGTTTCAGGAAAGCCGCAGATGAGATTGGCGTTTTGAATCGCCTGGCCTGCCGCACCTTTACCTAAGTTATCAAGAGCAACGGAGATAACAAGACGTTGCGTGCGCTGATCTACTGCCACTTGCATCGTTACATGATTTGTTCCAGTTAAAGAACTTGTCTTTGGCATTTCACCTAGGGGCAAGACTGTAAGAAAAGGCTCATCTTTGTATGTTTCAACGTAGTGAGCATGCGCCTGCTCTGTTGTCATTTCCTTCGTAAGTTTGAGTGAGATTGTTGCCAAAATTCCTCGGGGCATAGGAGCAAGAATTGGCGTAAAGAGAATTGCAACATCGCAGCCAGTAGCAGATGAAAGCGCCTCTTCAATCTCTGGTGTGTGCTGATGGGCTCCCCCGAATTTATAGGATGTGAGTGAACCCATTACTTCGCTAGCGATGAGATTAATTTTTGCGCTTCGCCCGGCCCCCGTTGTACCCGATGCCGCAACGACAACAACGTCACCCAAGTCGGCGAAGGATGAAGATGGTGCTGTACCAAGTGCGATCGCAGTCGCATAACAACCTGGATTTGCGATGCGAGAACTTGCAATAATTTGCGACCTTTTACCCGGAAGTTCAGGCGCTCCATATGTCCAGGTACCGGCATGATCGCCGCCATAATATTTCGCCCAAGATTGTTCACTTGCTAGGCGGTAATCTGCGCCAAGATCAACGATCTTTGTTTGGGGGTTTAGCTGCGCGATCACTTTTGCAGATTCGCCATGTGGCAGAGCTAGAAATACAAGGTCACAGTCTGCAAACTCAGCTGGGTTGTAGGCGCTAAAGGCCTGTCCTGAATAAGAGATGAGGGATGGGTGAATGGAAGTAATCTGCTCCCCCGCACTTGAATGTGCGGTAATCACGCTCGGCTTGAAATGTGGATGCAACGCAAGATAGCGAAGCAGCTCTCCTCCTGCATAGCCACTAGCCCCGACGACACCAATTTTCATACCATGAGGATATCTGAGCATTTATATTTATGCAAGGCTATGCATAAATATCCATATGGGATCAATTAGTGCGAAGAAATGCTCCTGTGGCTTTCTCTGCGCATACGACTGCGCTCTCGCGCATGGCAGAGACTTCAGCTCCTGTGAGAGTTCGGTCTGGCGCTCTAAAGGTCAGAGTAAATGCGAGTGAAATTTTGCCATCACCAATTTTGTCGTAGCGATCAAAGAGAGTCACTGACTCAAGGAGATCACCAGCCCCTTCTCGAAGTGCTGATTCAACCTCTTGAGCTGTGACACTTGCATCTACAACAAGAGCTACATCCTGAACCGCAGCGGGCATTGTTCCAACTCGAGTCGGCTTCACGATCTGCGAATCTGGGAGCGCGCTTAACCCAACTGCAAAGGCAACACTTCGCTCGGGAAGTCCGTATCGCTCGATAATCTTTGGATGAATTTCACCTGCATGCGCAACGGCTTTTCCATCAACGATGAGTTCAGCGCATCGACCTGGATGCCATGGCGCAAAATCAGAGCGTGTGATACTCCACTCTAGATTACATAGTTCGAGAATATCTTGCGCATAAGCAATGGCATCTTGCCATGTATAGGCACGCGCCTTGCCCTGCCAATCTTCGCTCTCAGTCTTACCGACAAGAAGGCCTGCTACATGGAAAGCTTGCGGAGGAACGCTCGCGTACATTTCATCAATAATCTTCTGCTCGGGACGCTTGCCTAATTGAGGTGATATTGCAGGGACTAATTTTTGAGAACTACGAAATATCGAACCCATTTCAAAGATGGCAAAGTCTTTCGCGCCACGACTAATATTTCGAGCAGCAACTTCAATGAGCCCCGGCACTAAATGAACGCGAAGAAGCGGAACCTCCTCGGACATAGGGTTTGCAATTCGATATGTGGATGCACGATCACCGAGAAAACCCATCGCATCGATGGTCTCTTGATTCGTAAAGGGGAAAGTCTGAACTTCAGCCAGACCACGTGCTGCCAGCATTGAGGCAATTGCCCGACGACGCTTTTGTGTAGGCGTCAAGGTTGCATGGATAGGACGAGGTGGAAGCATCGATGGAATTTTGTCGTAACCAATCATGCGAGCTACTTCTTCTGCAAGATCTGCAGGTGTCACTAGATCGAACCTCCAGGAGGCAGGCGTAATCGTGAAGCTCTTTTCATCGACGATGCAGCCAATAGTCCGAAGTACCCCAGCGATAGACGAAGCAGAGATTTCGAATCCTAGAAGACGTGAAATATAAGTTGGATCAAGTGCGATGGAGGGTAATTGCGTTGGAGCTCCATCAACGGCCGTTGAAACATGTACTGCGCTGCTGTGGGAGATAAGTAGCTGGACAGCGCGAGCGGAGGCATATTGCGCAAGTTCTTGATCAACATTTCGCTCAAGGCGTCTCGATGCTTCCGATGAAAGCTTATGGCGCCGCGAATTCTTTGCGATACACACAGGGTTGAAGTGAACAGCTTCAATTGCGATATCAGTAGTTGTTTCACTTATCTCTGAAGAGAGTCCACCCATTGTTCCGGCAAGGGCTAGAGGCTCCTTGTCATCCCAAACCATGAGATCGTCAGGATCAAGAGTCCGAATTTGGTTATCGAGAGTTGTAAATTTTGTTGTTTTGCCCGCGCGGGCAATGGTGAGCCCTCCAACTATCTTCGCCTTATCAAAAGCATGCAGAGGTTGGCCAAGTTCAAGCATCACATAGTTGGTTACATCGACAACAAGGGAGATGGAACGCATTCCCATCTTCTCGATACGCCTGCGCATCCACATAGGAGTTTTAGCGGAGGCATCAAAGTGAGAGAGTGTTCGAAGGTAGAAGACAGATGCAAGATCTGGAGCGGCGATCTTTGCTGAAACGCCTTTTCCTGTCTCCTCAAAAGTGACATCACGTAGCGCATCGACTGGATCGGTAAAGGTGAGATTGAGTGCGCCTGCAATCTCGCGAGCTACTCCCCTGATGCTGAGCGCATATCCACGATCGGGATTTACTGCAATATCAAAGATCGTGTCATAGATGTCGAGGAAGACAAGTGCATCGCTGCCGATTTCGACATCGCCTTCTGCGAAAGTCATAATGCCTGAATGGTCTTCGCCAAGGCCAAGTTCACGCGCAGAACAAATCATTCCATTTGATGTCTTTCCATAGGTCTCGCGCGCTGCAATCGTAAAATCTCCAGGCAGGATTGCACCAGGGAGAGCAACCACAACGAGATCACCAAGAACGAAATTTGTCGCGCCGCAGATGACATAACGAGTTTCTTTCTCGCCACAATCCAAACCAACATAGCGAATAGGTTTCTTAAATTCTGTAATCTCTTCAATGGTAAGAACTTTGCCGAAGGTAAGTGGTCCCGTAAGCCCAAGACCTTCTTCGATCACATCTTCTACTTCAAAGCCAACTCGAATGAGCGCCTCTGCAATATCTGATGAGGTGAGCGTCGATGGAATCTCAACGAATTCATGGAGCCACGATAAAGGAGCGCGCATTAGAGACCGATTCCAAATTGACGAGTAAAGCGTAGGTCGCCTTCAACAATGTCGTGCATATCTGTGATGTTATGGCGGACCATGAGGGTTCGCTCGAGTCCCATACCGAATGCAAAACCACTGTAAACCGCAGTGTCGATTCCGCAATTAGCTAAGACCTTCTCATTGACCATTCCGCAGCCGCCCCATTCGATCCATCGTCCATTGAAGTAGATATCTACTTCTGCGCTTGGTTCGGTGAAAGGAAAGAAGGAAGGGCGAAGTCGCGTTGTGACATCGGGACCAAACATCGCCTGGGCAAAGTTATCGAGCGTTCCCTTGAGGTGAGCCATAGTGATTCCCTTGTCGACGACAAGGCCTTCTACCTGGTGAAAGACGGGGCTGTGGGTTGCATCAAGTTCATCTGCTCTAAATGTTCGGCCTGGACAGATCATATAAATGGGCGGCTTATTCTCAAGCATCGATCGAATCTGCACTGGTGAAGTCTGCGTACGAAGAACCATTCCAGAATCAACGGGCTCGATGTAGAAAGTATCTTGCATAGTGCGAGCAGGGTGATCAGCTGGAATGTTGAGAGCATCAAAATTTAGCCAACCAGATTCGAGCTCTGGACCCTCTTCAACGCGATATCCCTGTTCTATGAAGAAGTCGCTGATTTCATTTTTGATAATTGTGATGGGGTGCAGCCCACCTCGGTGAGTGCGCTTAACCGGCAAGGTTATATCGACAACTTCTTCGAGAAGAACTTTCTTATCCCGCTCTGCTTCAAGGCGCGCTGTGGCCGATGCGAGAGCAGATGTAATTGATTCCTTAGCTTGTCCAATGAGCTTGCCTGCGCTTGCCTTCTCATCGGGCGAGAGAACTCCGAGCCCACGGCTTGCTAGGGCAATCGGTGACTTATCACCTGAGTGCGCAAGGCGTGCGATCTTTAACTGGTCGAGATCTAGCGCTGCAGAAAAAGCGTTGTTGGCATCCAAAACCCAGGTGCCGATCTCATCAAGATTCATGTGCGAGAGTCTAGCCTGAGGTGATTATGAGGTGAGGGATATTTCAATTGTGAGAAAGATAAAACATCACAATTGATGCTGCTGCAGAGAGATTAAGGCTCTCGGCGCTGCCTTTCATAGGAATCTGAACCTGTTTTACATCATCTGAGATGTAGGCATCAATCCCTCGAGCTTCATTGCCAAAGATAGCAATGCAATCTCCTTCGATTTTAAGATCGAGCAGAGAAACCTCGCCCTTGGCGGTGAGTGCAATCTTTGTTGCCGTAGGGAAATGATCAGTGAGCTCTTGCAAGGAGATTCCGGTGTAGAGCGGCACATGCCAGAGGGAACCTGCGGTAGCACGAACAACCTTAGGGGAATACATATCGACGCTACCTGGTGATGCAATAACTGCATCGATTCCCATAGCATCAGCGGAGCGAAGAATAGTTCCTGCATTTCCAGGATCTTGAATCTCATGAAGATAAATAAATCGTGACGTGCCTGTTGATGTGAGATCTGAAAATGCAGCATCGTCGAGGGAACAAATACTAATAATCCCTTGTGGTGTAATTGTTGAGGACATGGCGCTCATAACCGGTTCGCTCACATCAACGACATCGATAGATGAAATATCAAGACCAGCTGCTTCTATGCGTGTGCGTCCACTTTGAGTTAAGTACATCGTTTCAAGTGTTGGGCCCTTCTTGGAAGTGAGGGCTTCACGCGCACACTGAAGTCCTTCAGCGATAAAGAGTCCGTGTTCTTTTCTCTCTTTATTGCCCCGAGATGAAATAAGAGCCTTCACCCGCGTTATATGCGGCGAGTGAAGGCTCTCAATCATGGCGTTTTTTAGGTTTGAAGTGCTTAGGCAGAGACGAGGCTCTTGCGAGCAACTTCAACCAAAGTCTTAAATGCAGCAGCATCATTGACTGCAAGATCAGCAAGAACGCGGCGGTCAACTTCTACGCCGGCAGCCTTGAGGCCTTGAATCAAACGGTTATATGTCATTCCGTTTTCGCGTGATGCAGCGTTAATACGCTGAATCCAGAGACGACGGAAATCACCTTTCTTATCTTTACGGTCGTTGAATGCATAGACCATAGAGTGCGTAACTTGCTCTTTTGCCTTTGTGAAAAGACGTGAGCGTTGTCCGCGGTATCCGCTGGCACGCTCGAGGGTAGTGCGACGCTTCTTAGCGGCGTGAACTCCACGTTTTACTCTCATTTAATTCACGGTCCCTTACTTGAGGCCAAGCATGCGCTTGGCTGTCATTGTGACGGTTGGCTTGGCTGACTGTTCTGTACTCAAACGACGAGTAACACGTGATGACTTGCGCTCCAAAAGGTGGCGCTTACCTGCACGCTCGTGCATGATCTTTCCTGTACCTGTGACGCGGAAGGTCTTCTTCGCTCCACTGTGGGTCTTCATCTTTGGCATTTGCTTCTCCTGTTACTTCGTCGTTTTGTTCTTCATTAAATTTATGTACTGCGGTTCTTGCTTTTACTCTGCTTCTACTGCTGGAACTTCGGGTACTTCTACAACTGGTGCTTTTGATATTGGCGCTTCTGCTGCTTCAGCCTTTGCTAACGCTGCCTTCTCTTTGGCAGCGCGTGCTGCTTTCTGTTCTGCAACTGCTTCAGTCTTCTTCTTCGTTGGCCCAAGTACCATCGTCATATTTCGTCCCTCTTGCTTTGGGGCGAATTCAACGAATCCGATCTCTTTTACATCTTCAGCAAGACGTTGCAGAAGCTTGTAACCGAGCTCTGGTCGCGTTTGTTCGCGGCCACGGAATTTCATCGTGATCTTTACCTTGTCGCCACCTTTAAGAAACTTCTCGATCGCTGAGCGCTTTGTCTCATAATCGTGAGTTTCAATCTTCGGAGTCAATCGCACTTCCTTCACCACAATGTGGGTCTGGTTCTGACGCGCTTCACGTGCCTTTTGGGCTATCTCGTACTTATATTTTCCGAAATCCATGATTTTGCAAACAGGTGGATTTGCATCAGGCGCGATCTCAACGAGATCGAGTCCAACTTCATCGGCCATCTGTAGCGCTGTATCGATATCTACAACTCCTACTTGCTCACCGGTGTAACCGATAAGGCGAATTTGGGGTGTGCGGATACGGTCATTGATGCGCGGTTCAGTTGTGATTTGTGCTCCTTAGATTGCAGTGTCTTGGTAACTACCGTAATGAACAAGTAATCCAAGCTTTCGCAAAAAACGCGCACCGCTAAGGAAAGAATAAAACGCCCAAGGGCGGTTCACTTTCGACAAACCATCTCGCCGTAGCGATGGAGGTGGGAGCGGTGAGCTCCTCTTGCAGCAGCTTGTGGCTACTGGTCTGGGCGAAAGCCTACCTTTAGGCGCCCATGGCGTGCAAACCGCCGTCTACATGGATGATTTCTGCGGTCGTCTTGGGGAACCAATCAGAGAGAAGGGCAACTGCTGCCTTTGCTGAAGGAGCTGGATCTGTGACATCCCATTCAAGGGGAGATCGCTCATTCCAGACTTTTTCAAACTCTTCAAATCCTGGGATTGATTTAGCTGCCATGGTGCGGATAGGGCCAGCAGCGATGAGATTAACGCGAATATTTTCAGGGCCAAGATCGCGCGCTAGGTACCTTGACGTTGATTCAAGGGCAGCTTTTGCAACGCCCATCCAATCGTATTTTGGCCAAGCAACTGTTGCATCGAAATCAAGGCCAACGACGCTGGCACCATCTTTAAAGAGCGGGCGCGCAGCCATGGTGAGTGATTTAAATGAGTAAGCCGAAACTTGAATCGCTGTAGCAACATCTTCCCACTTAGTATTGAGGAAGTTTCCACCGAGAGCAGCTTCCGGGGCAAAGCCAATGGAGTGAACAACGCCATCGAGATATGGAAGGTGCTCTCTTACGCGATCAGCTAACGCATCGAGGTGCTCTTGATTTGTCACATCAAGTTCAATGACGGGAGCGGGCTGCGGAAGTCGACCTGCAATGCGAGTCGTCAGACTCATCACTCGCCCATATGACGAAAGAAGAACGTTGGCCCCTTCTTCTTGGGCGATCTTTGCGATGTGAAATGCAATCGAACCGTCAGTGAGTACGCCAGTGACGAGAATGTTCTTACCTTGAAGGATTCCCATTGTTATCTACTCATTCCTGTTAGTGGCCCATACCAAGGCCTCCATCGACAGGGATGATCGCCCCGGTGATGTAGCCAGCTTGCGGTGATGCAACAAAAGTAACGACATCAGCGATCTCCTGCGCAGAACAGAAACGTCCAAGTGGGACCGATTTTGCAATCTCGCCTCTTCTCTTCTCATCGAGATCTGCTGTCATATCTGTCTCAACGAAACCAGGTGCGATGACATTTGCCGTAATCCCTCTGCTTCCGAGTTCGCGTGCAAAGGATCGCGCCATGCCAACGAGGCCTGCCTTGCTTGCAGAGTAATTTACTTGTCCGCCAGCTCCGACTCCCCCGACAACTGAACCAATAAAAATCAAACGTCCACGTTTGAGTTTGAGTAAACCTTTTGTCGCACGCCGAGCAACGCGAAATGACCCCGTGAGATTGGCGTTGATGACGCTCTCAAAATCCTCATCACTCATGCGCATCACGAGGCCATCTTTTGTGATGCCCGCATTTGCAATAATGATTTCTGGAATTCCCCACAGCTCTTCTATCTTTGCAAAACCTGCATCAACGCTTTCTGTAGAAGTCACATCCATCTCGACTGCGTGAAAACCAGCCGGTGGTTGACCGGTGCGATATGTGACCACGACAACATGGCCCGCCTCTTGAAGGGAACGAGCAATTGCTAGACCAATGCCTCGTGATCCACCTGTAACAAGTGCCAGCGATTGAGAGGTCTCGGTCATGGGCTAAAACTTACCCTGCTACCTATGCGTAACCAGCATTTTGGGCTCGCGTTGCACCTTGGCTACACCTACTCTTAGCAAATGGCCTTGCTACGTAAGAAATCCTCCGCAAAGCGCCCGGTCATCCATGACATTACTGGAGCACCCAAGGCGCTGAGTAATGATCTCAAATCTCGGCAGCGTCGTTACTTCATCTCCATGATGATTCGGACCGCCTGTTTTATCTTGACGGTAATACTTCCCTCGCCTTTTCGATGGTTCGCCCTCCTCGGCGCGGTGACCTTGCCCTATATCGCCGTTGTCATCGCCAATGCAGGACGCGAGACAATCTCAGCCAGCGATGCTCTCTTAGCTAATAAGGCTCGTTCACTCGAATAAGACTCCTTGTTCATCGCTAAACTCTCCCTATGAAAAAGATGCGTGAGCCTGGCGCATATTTCAAATCCTTCGTTGCCCTTGTTCTCATCGCAGGATGTCTATGGGCAAGTCAGTGGCAATACCATCGCGGTATCGATCGCCACCATCGCAACTTTCTTATTGCAGAGCAAGTTGCAAAACCGGCCATACCTCTTACTGAAGTTCCTGCCGACATAAAACGTGCAGAGTGGCGCACTGTTACAACCAGTGGCAGATTTGATTCCGCAACACAAATACTCATTAAGAATCGCTACTTTGAAGGCGTCTATGGCTTTGAGGTACTAACGCGCTTTACTTCGCAATCAGGAAGCACCTTCTGGGTGGATCGCGGGTGGGTTAAAGCTGGCAAAAGCGCAATCACCGCACCAGTTATTCCTGCCATTACCAATGAGCTCTTTACTATTAACGGTCGATTCCGTTTAGATTCATCACTTCCTCGGGGAGCGTTCTTTGCGCTCCCATCTGATGGA
>CANJXW010000010.1 GCA_947478965.1 Candidatus Nanopelagicaceae bacterium
CTTTATGGCGCGGCAGGCTCTGGGTTACTGTTCCAACTCTTTCAATCTTCGCCCTTCTCTGGAACTTTATGATCGGTGGCGTAACTGGAATTTATCTTTCAGATGTTCCAGCAGATGCATTCCTTCATGGATCAATGTATGTAACCGCGCACTTCCATTACACACTTATGGGCGCTGGTTTAACAGGAGCGGTGGCTGCTCTTGTTTATTGGTTCCCAAAGATGACAGGTCGCATGCTCGATAAGAAGCTTTCATGGATTTCTTTCTGGTTGGTCCAAGTTGGTTTCAACGTCACATTCCTTGGAATGTTCCTAGTCGGACTTCAAGGACAACCTCGTCGCGTTGAGGCATATTCTGAAATCTTCAATAGAGGAAATCTTGTAACAACTATTGGTGCATTCACCATCATGATCGGAATGCTTATTCTTCTCCATGCTGTGATCTCTTCATGGCGCAGCGGAGTTAAAGCGCCGATGAACCCATGGCAGGCAAAGACTCTCGAATGGACGGTCGCAAACCCTGTTCCTCTAGAGAATTTTGAAACCTTGCCAATTGTGACATCGGATCCGTATGGATATGGAAGGAAGATCTAATGAGCGTTGAGACCCACGTAAATCCTCATCACGAACATCCCGATGATGTCGGAAGCCGAAATCGCCTTGGCGTAATCCTTCTCCTTGTTGCAGATATTGCATTTGCACTGAGCATCCTCTTCGTTTACTTCTACCTCAAAGGCCAGAATGTAAATGGGCTATGGCTTCCTAAAGCCACTGAAGAATCTCCAGCAATCTTGCCGGTATCGAGCACAGGCGCTTGGTATGTCACTGCGATCGCAGCCTTTGGTCTACTAGCTCACTATTACGGTCTCGTTGGAGTCCGCAAAGCAAATCAAACTCAGTTAAAACTTGGTGGATTTGTAGCGATGCTTGCAGCGCTTGCGGCAGCTATCTACCAAAATATCCAGATTGCAAATGCACCTTTCACATTTAGCGCGGGTGCTTATGCATCCTGCTACTTCCTGATTGCCATCATCAACATGGTCCACTTGATACTGACGGTATTCATCTCACTTGGTAACTGGAACCGTGCTCGCATTGGGATCTATAGCGCAAATCACTGGCACGTCGATATCGTCAACCTCTGGTGGGGTTGGATGGTTGTGTCATCATTGCTGGGTGCCTTTGCCCTCTCGTTCACCTAAATCACCAAGTAACTGGCTCGGCCTCTATCTACTTTTAGGAGTTATTTGGGGCTGCTCATTTATCTTCATTAAATTAGGTCTTGAATTTCTTACCCCATTTGGTGTCGCCTTTATTCGTTGTGCACTTGGATCAGTCGCATTGCTGGCTTACAGCAAGATACGTGGAATACGACTTCCTCAAGATCGAAGACTCTGGTTGCATCTTTGGGTGATGTCACTACTGCTCAATGTTGGCCCGGGAATCCTCTTTGCCCTTGCCGAGACAGAGGTGACGTCAATACTTGCTGGAATCATTAACGCGGTAACACCGCTGATGGCGCTAATCTCAATTCTCGTTATTTTGCCTTCTGAAAAACCTAAGTTTGCTCAATTTATAGGAATCCTTCTTGGATTTTTTGGAGTCCTCATAGTTCTGGGTGCGTGGAAGGGTCTTGGAGATAACCCACTGTGGGCAATCCTTGTTCTCTTCCTTGCCGTCGCTTTATACGGATTTTCATTTCCATATTCACGCAGATTTATCCAGCCATACAAATTGCAGCCAGAAGCACTCGCTGCAACACAAGTGACGCTCGGCGCAATGACCCTCTTACCCTTTTTTATCTTTGATGGAGTTTCTTCACAAAACTTTAGAGTTGGATCGGTTTTAGCGATGATTGCACTGGGTGTGATGGGAAGTGGATTTGCCTATATCTGGAACATTAGAATCATGGAAATTGCAGGAAGTGCGATCGCAAGCTCAGTTACTTACTTAACTCCCGTTGTGGCAGTTATCGTTGGAATCATCTTCCTGGGTGAGAGCGTGACATGGCATGAGCCAGTAGGAGCTACGGTTGTTTTATTAGGCGCAGCGATTGCTCAAGAGAGAATTAAATTTAGTCGATCTTAAATGCGTCGCGGATAGGACCAAGTTCAATTCCTGCAGCGGCATGGTCCGACTCTTCGCCCCGTGATAATTGAGCTTCATGAGCTGTTTTATGCCAACGTTCCTCAATATTTCCGTATTTCCAAAGCAAGAGAGCGACACTCCACACAACAACAAAGGCACCAACAATGAAGTAACCAGCGCTATTGAGATTAAAGGCAGCGGCGTAATCCCAGAATCCGCCAGTGAGTTCTAATTGTGTAGCGATCACTTGGCAGATCTCAAGTCCACCAACAAAGAATGCAACAGAGACCGAAAGGCCGGTGATAATAATGTTGTAATAAACTTTGCGTACTGGTTTTGAAAATGCCCAACCGTACGCGAAGTTCATAAAGGATCCATCAATGGTATCGAGAAGGCTCATACCACCCGCGAAGAATAAAGGAAGCGAGATGATTGCCCACCAAGGCAATCCTGCAATAACTGATGAACCCGCGAGAACGAGCAGGCCGACTTCAGTTGCTGTATCAAAACCTAAACCAAAGAGGATGCCGAGCGGGTACATCTTCCAGCTCTTATCAATGCGACGAGCGATCGGTCCAAAAAAGCGCATCAGCAATCCGCGAGAATCAAGGTGCTTCTCGAGTTCAGCTTCGTTGTACAAACCCTTACGCATTTGGATAAAAACCTTGACGATCGAATAAAGAATAACGAGGTTGAGAATTGCAATGAGCATCAAGAAAGTTCCAGAGATGGTGGTTCCGATAAGCCCCGTGTAATGGTGGAGCGATGAATCTTCATCTTTGAGTTGGCTACCAAGTGCCTTAATTCCAAAGTTGAGCAGAATTGCAAGGGCTGCGACAACTGATGAGTGACCGAGTGAGAAGAAGAATCCGACAGCTAGTGGTCGCTGACCTTCCGACATTAACTTTCGAGTCGTGTTATCGATTGCGCTAATGTGGTCGGCATCGAAGGCATGGCGCATACCCAAGGTGTATGCAAGGGCTGCTGTGCCCCATCCGAAGAGCGAACCATCTGAGAGTTCGTAATTGCCTGAGGTGGCCTTCCACATCAAAATAGCGCCTGCTACGTGGAGGAAGAGGATGAAGCCAAACATCGCACCCATACGGCGCCACTCATCGCGGGTAAGGCGATCGCGAAGAGGGATTCGCTCAGGCTGGCTAACGACGACATTCACAGTTGAGGCCTCCACAGGGCATTTTCCTAGTTGCAAATCATTTGCAAGAGGGAAGATTAGCCGAGGCACACCCGCTCTGTCCACGCGAAAATTGGGGGTGTGAAGAGGCAATTCCACAGCCAAGCCCCAGCAATTGCAGGTAAGGTCGGCACAAATCACCAACCGACGGGGAGGTCACTATGGGCGAAGATGAAAGCCAAGACGAACTCGTATCTGAAGAGATGCTCTGGGATCGAATCCCCGAGGTTGAAGGCGCAGAGCGCGCAAATACATATTATGAACTCAGTGCACGAATCTTTGCCCGCGGGCAATATGACGAAGCGCTCGCACTAGCCGAAACTGCGCGAGATATCTTCTCAGAGCTAGGTGCAACTGCTCCGAGTGAAGGACTGGCTCAAGCCTATTCAGCGATTGGGTACAACCTTAATCAACTCAAGCGTATGGATGAAGCGGCAACTGCGATGAGCAAGGCAGTTGAAATTCTCCGCGAGAATAAATCTCCGATTGCGCTAGAACTCGCCTGCACACTCGGCGAGTGGTGGTACTCATCTAAAAATTATCAAAAAGTTATTGAAACAATGCACGAATGTGCACAAGAGCATTTAGTCGATGGCAGCCTTGTAGGCGCGGCAAATGATATGCATCTGATTGGTTGCGCTCATCGCGAATTAAAACAGTACCAAGAGGCGATTGCATCATTCCAAGAAGCTCGTCAGATTTTCAAGAAAGAGAAAGAAGTTATCCATGTTGCTCGTTGCGATCAGAAGATCGCTTCCTGCTACATCGAACTTGGAGATGGCGAAAGCGCATTGACTGCGGCTCGCAGGGCGATCGATGTATTTGAAACAGCCCATGATCACCGCCGCGAAACTTTTGCGCTCTTAGAATTTGGAAAGGCAGAGATTCTCCTTGGCAAACTTGAAGATGGCCTTGCCACTCTTGACGGAGTCCTTGAGATCATCACAGATGATGAGCCAAAAGATTTCGAAATGATCGTCGATGTCGAAACTCGAATGGCCAGTGTTATGCGCCTACTTGGGCGAGGTGTTGAAGCTGACGAAGTTATGCGCCGATTAATCTCGGTACAAGAAGCTTTAGAAGGCGTTCCAGAGAGCGAAGATCTAGGCGACTAAACCTGACGCGGCAAATGTTGCAGCGCCCAGTGGTACATAGCGATAGCACCTGCAGCTGATGCGTTCATCGAACGCGTTGACCCGTATTGTTCTATTGCTAAGAGAACTTCGCAGACCGCAATTCCTTCATCTGACATTCCAGCGCCCTCTTGTCCAAAGAGTAGAACGCACGCTTCAGGAAGTTGGGCACCCTCTAAATGTTTGGATGATGGGACGTTATCTATCCCGATGATCGGAAGATCATTCTCTTTACACCAGATCGCAAAATCCGCGATCGTCGGGTGATGGATAACGGTGAGGTATTTATCAGTAACCATCGCTCCGCGCTTATTCCAATCGCGCTTGCCAACAATGTGAACGCCGGCGACGTTAAAAGCATTTGCAGTCCGGACAACAGAGCCGATATTTAAATCATGCTGCCAATTTTCAATCGCAATCTGTAACTTATGTCTCTTGGTATTGAGATCAGCGACAATCGCTGCGACGCTCCAGTAACGATATTTATCCAGGACGTTACGACGGTCACCATTCTCAAGAAGTTCTAAGTCAAATTGTTCACCGGTTGGCCAAGGAAGCTCATGCGGACCAACACCGACTACAGGGAAAAATTCTCCAGGTCCGATGGTGGCAGGTGTATTTATTTCCATGAGTGCACTCTAAACTAAAGGCCTAGCGTTAAAAAACGAAGTACTGGAAAGGTCCACACATGAAGGCTCTCTTTACGGTTGCATATATCGTCCACATGCTTGCTATTGCAGGGGTCCTTGGACTTTTGCTCAGCCAATTAAAGAAATCTCCTCGTAAGCTATCTCCAGGAATTCTCCATAGCGCTGCAACCGCCCTTATCGCTGGCATCGTGATGGTCGGTGCATATTCATCTGCCAAGCCAGATGAAGAGCTCAACCACACAAAGATCGGCATTAAATTGCTTATCGTTCTGGTAATTCTCGCCTTGAGTTATATCAATGTTAAGAAGGATGAACTCAAAAAGAATATTTGGTTTGCGTTGCTTGGCTTAACTCTGGCAAATGTTTTGATTGCCGTTCTCTGGCACTAATAGTTACCAAGATGACGTTTATACGAAAGTGTGTCGCACCTCTTTTGGTGCTCTCACTCCTGACTCCTCTGCACAGCGCATCTGCATTTGATCCATCGACTGCAACATCGGTTTTTGCACGTCTTATAAAAGCGCCAGAACTTGGAAATCCTTCGGTGTCACTGATCGATGCAAGTACAGGGGAAGTAATATTTGAAAATAGCGCTTATTCAGAACGCAAACCTGCATCGGTTCTCAAAGTCCTCTCGGCAACTGCAACGCTAAAATATTTAGAGCCAACACAGACTTTTACGACCAAGGCCTATCGCGGAATCGAAAATAGCTCGATTGTCATCGCGGGTGGACTCGATCCATGGATCTCGTATAAACATACCGAAGCGGTAAAGATGAAGCGGACATCGCTTCCTCGCCTTGCCCTCAACGCAATTGCTGCGATCAATAGCGATCGAACAATTCCAACGAGAAACATCAAGCTCTATTACTCGGATATCTACGGCAGCGATCTTTCGGCTTTGACGAGTTTTCTCAAAGGTCGCGGAATCCGACTTGTTCCAACAAGAGTCACGCGGAATGAAGGTCTGGCTCTTTCTGGCGCGGAAATCTTTGCTTCATCTTCTCCTACCGTTGCAAAAATTCTCTCCTTCTTTCTCACATGGAGCGATAACACGCTCGCTGATCGTATGGCGCAGCTTGCATCTCTCGCGGCTGGAAATGGAAGGAATGAGGAAGGCGTAGCAACAACTTTTCAAGAAATTTTAGGCCAGATGGAGATTGATCCATCGAAGATTGTTATTAAAGATGGAAGTGGGCTTTCACGGCAAAACCGAGTTACTAGCCACTTGGTAGCGCAACTGCTTTATAAGATCCACCAAGATCCAGTGTTCTCAGTAATTATCGATGGACTTCCCGTAAGCGGCGTAACTGGAACATTGAAGGAACGTTACATCGAAAGCGCACCCGATGCTATTGGCCTTGTTAAAGCTAAGACCGGAACCCTCAATGGAACAGTTTCTCTTGCGGGTTATATTGAATCCGGTGATCGCGAATATATCTTCGTTGTCATTGCAGATAAAATTTCACGTTCATATTCAGCAAGTGAGAAAGCTCGCGCAACTTTGGATAAGTACCTAGCCAAGATTGCAAGCCCTCTCATTATTGAAGAAATTCCAGCAATCATAGAAGTTGAGCTGCCGATCGCTGAAAGTATTTCCGTTACAACGATTTAGAGATTATCGAAGACCTTAAGCGAGCCACCATAGCAAGCCACCCATGTTCGATCTGTCGGCTCATCATAGGTAACTCCGATTGGCTGGCTACAAACCTTGATCGACTGAACCACCTTCATATCTGATGTTCTAACCTTCGACACTGTCCCGCTAAAGAAATTAACCACAAAGAGCGCCGTACCATCTGTTGAAATAGCAAGGCTGCGGGCAGCTTTACCGGTTGAAACGCTCTTGATCGCCTTGTTCTTCTCAAGGTTCCAAGCAATAACTTTGCCTGACAAATTAAGCGTTGCGTAAAGCTTTGTCCCATCGGGGGAGAGCGCGATAGCTCGGGGGTTGGATCCAACAGGAAGGTATGTCACAGAAAAGTCGCTGAGGTTGATCTTATGGATTCGGTTACCACCCATTTCAGCGACATAGGCGAAAGCGCTATCGGTTGATACCGCTATTCCGCGTGGATATCTGCCGATTTTAATCGTTTTAATAACCTTTTGGTCTTCAACGGAAATAATCGTAAGGGTATATGAACACCAGTTAGTTACAAGAATATATTTGTTATCGGGAGTTACCTTGACTACTTTCGGAACGGAACCCACTCGGTACATTGCATCAATCTTGTATGACTCTAAGTTAACTCGAGAGAGAAAGCTTGTGTCATATCCAGAAGCAGGAGAACAGGTGTCATGTCCTTCTTTTGTAAAACCTTTTCCATACATCGCATAATTAGTGAAATATAGATATTTTCCATCGGGCGAAAAAGATCCTTCAACTGGTGCGCCGCGATAGCTACCGCTGTACTGCTTGAATCCAAAATCCGATAACTTCACGCTATCTGAAACGGTATGAGTTAACTCTGCGGAATTTGCATCATAAATTGTGACGCTATGGCGATACATCATGTTGTGAGCGCTAATGAGGCCAGTACCGGATGAAAGAACTGATTTAGGACTGATAGCGCCATTGACTGTATGAAGAAGAACCATCTTCGTCGATGATGAAGGCTCGATAGCTTGAGCCCCTAAATGTGGAGTGGCAATGATGAAGGCAAGAAGAGAGCCTAAGAGAATTTTGATCAATCGCATTCTCTTAGGCTACTCATACTTTAAATATTTATTTACTAGTCGTCATCCTCTTCGTCGTCATCATGGCCTCCGCCATGTCTGTCGTCGCCTTCATCTTCATCATCTCCGCCGCCACGAGTTGGCATTGTTGCGATACTTGGAGCTGATGATGGAGCGCCTGGATTGGCTACAGGTTTGCTTGTTGCCTGCTGCATAAGCTTTGTTGGAGCTTGTGAAGAAATCCTCATAGTTTTGCCAGAGGTATCAGTCACAGCGCCTTGACTCTGTTGAGCTTCTGGAGCAGGTGAGGTGTTACTTGCAATCACCGCAGTCTCAGAGGCAAAAGCTGGTTGGCTATCTTGGCTTTGGGCAACAACTGCCCCTACGCCGACGACAAGGAGGGATGAGAGAAGCACGAGAACCGGCAACTTACGAGTCGCTCTGATATCTCGTCCTGGACCATCGTTCTCTGCTATTTGGAACCATTGTGGTTTTTCCATTGTGGTTATTCCTTTCCCTTGCCGTTAGTACAGAAAATAGGGCAAGAACCTGTGAGCACTCTGGGAAACCCGCTTGGTAATGCTGAGTAATCTAAGACCGTGAACACCGAGCCAAGCGCAAAACGCCCCCTTAAGTGGCGGGCTTACCTCGATCTGATGAAACTACGGGTCGTAGAGCTCCTTTTGGTCTCAACTCTTCCGGCGATGATCTTGGCGCAACAAGGTTTGCCATCGCTAGGTCTCACTGTTGCAACACTTATCGCTGGAACTCTCGCTGCCGGAAGTGCAAATGCATTTAATATGGTGATTGAAGCCGATAGCGATAAATTAATGAAGCGCACTTCACAGAGACCACTTGTTCTCGGAATCGTTACAAAAACACAAGCGACAATATTTGCATCAGCAATCGGTATTTTATCGTTAGTTATTTTTCAAATCTTCACACAAACTCTTGCAACAGTACTTGCAGCAATCGCAATAGCGTTTTACGTACTCGTTTACACAATTGCTCTTAAGCGACGTACTGCGCAGAATATTGTGTGGGGTGGAGCTGCTGGATGCATGCCCGTCCTCATTGGTTGGGCTGCAGTAACAAACTCACTTTCAGCTGTTGCGTGGGCATTCTTCTTAGTTATCTTCTTTTGGACGCCGCCACATTTCTGGGCACTTGCAATTAAATATAAAGATGAATACGCAGCTGCAAGTATTCCAATGCTTCCCGTTGTCGCGACTCGATCACATCTGTTGCGCCAGATGTGGATATATACCATCGCGATGATTGCTTCATCTGTCGCACTCTTTTACTTAGCTGAACTTCAATGGTGGGCTAGTGCGATCAACCTTTTGCTTGGATTTGTTTTTGCCTTCCAACTTTTGGCGCTCAAGGAAGATTCAGAGAATTACGACAAAGTCGCAGGAAAGATTTTTCAGTGGTCTATTACTTATTTAAGTCTTTTATCTGTCTTGCTCGTAACCGCTCAGCTCTTAAAAGCTTGAGTTAAATCTTTGAGCAAGTCATCGCTATGTTCGAGACCAACCGAAAGTCTTAAGACAGAAGGCGTAATACCCATCTCAGCTTGAATACCTGCGGCAAGGCGACGATGAGTTGTCGATGATGGATGGGTAATAAGAGATTTACTATCACCCAAATTATTTGAAATATCAATGATTCGTAGCGCATCCATAAAGGCAAAGGCATCGCTCTGAGAACCAGCAAATTCGAGGCCTACCGTCGTTCCGCCACCAGACATTTGCTTCTGTGCGATCGCGAAATCTGGATGAGATGGAAGACCTGGATATCGCACGCTCATGATCTCGGCCCGAGTCTCCAAGAATTCTGCAATTTTTTGCGCATTCTCACTCATGCGACGAACACGCATTTCCATAGTTTCAAGTGATTTAACAAGTACCCATGCATTAAATGGACTGAGCGATGGACCAGTGTGACGATTAAATGGAATCAAGTGTTCATGAATATAGGAGAACGATCCAAGAACTGCGCCGGCAAGAACGCGTCCTTGTCCATCAATATGTTTTGTTGCTGAGTACATAACAACATCGGCACCGAGCTCAAGTGGTTTCTGCAGAACAGGTGATGCCATGACATTGTCAACAATTACTGTTGCTCCAACTTTATGTGCCAAATCGCTCACCATTTTAATATCCACGATATCCATCAACGGATTACTTGGAGTCTCAATAAAGACGACCTTGGTAGGAACACTCAAAGCACTCTCCCAAGCAGCTTTATCATTTCCTTTAACGAGGTCGATCGTCACGCCCCACTTGGGCAAAATTTCGGTAAGGACGACGTAACA
>CANJXW010000011.1 GCA_947478965.1 Candidatus Nanopelagicaceae bacterium
ATCCTCAAGATCCATAGGGAAGATTGAAATCGTGGCAGCAGAGTTCTCGCTTCCTTCGACGAGAGCCAAAAGTTTCTTCTTCGCTGCCTCCAATCGATTGCGATCTTGAGCAATCAGAGCCAGGTTGTATCCACGAGTAATAAGTGACTTTGCTACTTCAAATCCAAGGCCGCGGCTTCCACCGGTGATCAGAGCAAGTGGACGTTGCCTTGATCCATTTTGGGTAGCGTCTTGGACCTGTGAATTCATAGCCGAACTCTGCCAACCTTTGCCTTACCTGTCTTGCCCAGTTGGCACTTCTCAGTCGATTTTGTGGCCAAGATCGCCGTATCAGCGCCAGATTGCCATATATCGAGGTGGCCAACAGCCGATACGCTTGCCTTACGTAGAGTGAAATAGAAACAAAAGGAGTTGCCAGTGTCGGCAGATTTTGGGGCTAATGATTGGCTCGTAGAAGAGATGTACGAGCGTTACCTGAGCGATCCAACTTCAGTTGAGCCTTCGTGGATTGAATTCTTCAAGACATACACCCCAGCAACTTTGGGCACTCCACCTCAAACATCATCTGCACCAACTGCGGGAGTTCCACCTATTCCTAAAGCTGTGCAGAAAGCTGCACAGAACGTTGCGCCAGTTACTCAAGCTGTAGCTCCCGTTGTTGCACAACCAGTGGCTCCCGTCGCACCCGTTGTCGCACAAACTGTTGCACCCGTTGTTGCACCCGTTGTTGCACAACCAGTGGCTCCAACTCCAGCAGATCCCATTGCAGTTCCAGCGCCAGTTATTTCAACGCCGAGCGCATCTACTTTAGAACCACTCCGTGGAGTTGCCGGTCGAGTAGTCGCCAGCATGGAAGCGTCGTTGAGTGTTCCAACTGCAACAAGTGTGCGCGCGATTCCTGCAAAATTGATGATCGATAACCGCACCGTGATGAATAACTATCTCAAGCGCGCTCGCGGTGGCAAGATTTCATTTACCCACATCATCGCTTACGCAATGATCAAAGCGATGCGTGCAATGCCTGAGATGAATTCCTACTTTGGTGAAATCGATGGCAAGCCTGCCGTTGGTCGACCAGAACATATCAACCTTGGTATCGCAATTGACTTGGCTAAGGCAGATGGCACTCGCCAACTTTTGGTTCCATCGATCAAGGGTTGTGAAGCTCTCGACTTTGGACAGTTCTGGGTTGCCTATGAAGCAATAGTGAAGAAAGCTCGTACAGGCGCGCTCACTGTTGAAGATTTTGCAGGAACGACTGTTTCGCTCACTAACCCAGGAACAATCGGAACTGTTCACTCTGTGCCGCGCTTAGTCCAGGGTCAGGGTCTGATCATCGGTGTTGGTGCGATGGATTATCCAGCTGAGTTCCAGGGCGCAAGCGAAGAAACGATTGCCCGCATGGCTATTAGCAAGGTTGTCACTCTTACAAGTACATATGACCACCGCATTATTCAAGGCGCAACATCGGGAGATTATCTCCGTCGCATCCACGAACTTCTTCTTGGCGCCGATAATTTCTATGATGAGATTTTCTCTGCGCTTCGCATTCCGTACGTGCCAATTCGCTGGGTGTCAGACTTTGAATTCTCAAAGGATGAGCAGATCAGCAAGACAGCTCGCGTACAACAGTTGATTCAGGCATATCGCACACAAGGCCACTTGCTGGCTGATATCGATCCACTGGAATACATACAACGCTCTCATCCAGATTTAGATGTTGTTACGCACGGACTTACGCTCTGGGATCTTGACCGCGAATTTGCGACAGGCGGATTTGGTGGAGCAAAGTTCATGAAGCTTCGCAAGATTCTTGGAATTCTGCGCGACTCGTACTGTCGATCAATCGGCGTTGAATATATGTACATCTCAACTCCAGAAGAACGCCAGTGGATTCAAGAGCGCGTTGAAGTTGGTTTTATCAAGCCAGAACGTAACGAACAACTTCGCATCTTGCGCAAACTTAATGGCGCTGAATCTTTCGAATCCTTCCTCCAAACCAAATTCGTTGGGCAGAAGCGTTTCTCACTCGAAGGCGGAGAGTCAGTCATTCCACTCCTTGATGCGGTAATTTCAGCAGCTGCAGAAAAGGGACTAGATGAGGTCTGCATCGGAATGCCTCACCGCGGACGTTTAAATGTGCTCGCAAATATTGCCGGTAAGTCATACGGACAAATCTTCCAAGAGTTCCAAGGCCATTACAAAGAGAACGAAGTCCACGGTTCTGGAGATGTGAAGTACCACCTAGGTACCGAAGGCGTCTTTACCGCTGAATCTGGCGCTCAGACCAAGATCTATCTCGCAGCCAACCCATCTCACCTAGAAGCTGTAAACCCAGTACTTGAGGGCATTGTTCGCGCAAAGCAAGATCGCCTCAATGTGAAAGACATCTACACAGTACTTCCAATTCTTATGCACGGAGATGCATCATTTGCTGGCCAAGGTGTTAATGCCGAAACGCTTCAACTCTCACAGCTTCGTGGATACCGCACCGGCGGAACCGTTCACATCATCATTAATAACCAAGTTGGATTTACGACATCGCCACATGCATCTCGCTCATCACGCTACTCAACAGATATGGCCAAGATTATTGAAGCCCCTGTCTTCCATGTAAATGGTGATGATCCCGAAGCATGTGTACGCGTTGCACGAATTGCATTTGATTATCGTGAAAAGTTTAATAAAGATGTTGTAATCGACATGATTTGTTATCGCCGTCGTGGACATAACGAAGGTGACGAACCAAGCTTTACTCAACCACTGATGTACAAGTTGATCGACGCAAAGCGCTCGACTCGTACTCTCTATACCGAGGCGCTTATTGGTCGCGGCGATATTACGATTGAAGAATCTGAAGAAGTAGCTCGTGATTACCAATCTCAACTTGAAGCTGTCTACGCATCAGTTGCGAATTATCATGAAGAGTCTGATGACAGCTTCCAGCCACCAATCGTTCCAGCCGCTGAAGATGTTCCAACTTTTATCTCCGAAGAACTCGTCCGTGAGATTGCAGCAACCCAAGTTGCAATTCCAGAAGGATTTAGCGTTCATCCAAAACTTCTCCCACAGTTGGTAAAGCGAGCAGAGTCCATTAACGATGGAACTATCGACTGGTCGACCGGTGAAATGTTGGCATTTGGTTCACTCCTTAAAGAAGGTCGTCCAATTCGCCTTGCAGGACAAGATTCCCGTCGCGGAACATTTAGCAACCGCCATGCAGTAATCGTCGATAAGGAAAATGGCTCAGAGTGGACTCCGCTTCGCGGACTTATCAGCGATGAGAACCAGTTCTTTGTTATCGATTCACTGCTCTCTGAATACGCTGCCATGGGCTTTGAATACGGCTATTCCGTAGTCCGTGATGAAGCACTTGTCATGTGGGAAGGCCAGTTTGGTGACTTCAGCAACGGCGCCCAGACAATCGTCGATGAATTTATTTCTTCTGCTCTTCAAAAGTGGGGCGAGCGTTCATCTGTAGTTCTCCTCCTGCCTCATGGTTATGAAGGACAAGGACCAGATCACTCATCTGCTCGTATTGAACGTTACTTAGCCCTATGCGCTGAGAAGAATATGACAGTTGCTCAACCATCGACTCCTGCTTCTTATTTCCACTTGCTACGTTTCCATGCAGCAAATCCAAAGCGTCGACCAATGGTTGTCTTTACTCCGAAATCAATGTTGCGTCTTCGCGCTGCTGCATCTTCAATGAGTGATTTCACGTCAGGAACATTCCTTCCGGTCATCGGTGATCCAACAGTCACCAACGCATCTCGCGTGATCTTCTGTACTGGAAAGATTTATCACGACCTCGTTGCAGAGCGAACAAAACTTGGCGAGACATCAACTGCCATTGTTCGTGTTGAGCGCTTGTATCCTCTGCCTGTTGCGCAGATGGCTGTCGAAGCTGCAAAGCATCCACAAGCAAACTTGCTCTGGGTTCAAGATGAACCTGCAAATCAAGGTGCGTGGCCACACATCGCTCTGAGCACCACTGAAGCACTTGGTGGAACTGGAATTGATACTCGCGTACTTCGCCGAATCTCTCGTCGCGCTGCAGCATCACCTGCAACAGGTAATCATCATTTGCATGAAGAAGAGGCCAAGGCTCTCATGTTTGAAGCCTTTACTCGCTAACTTTTCAAGATTTGAGATTCAAGATTTAAGATTTTGGATGTAGCGAACCATTTAACTGGTCGATCACCGCGCTTTTCTGTAGCGGAATAAAACCTTTGCGCGGATCTCGCCTTGGCTTAACCAACCCCAGGTTCGCGAATCAGTGCCATCAGGGTTATCGCCTTCAACCCAATATTGGTTAATTTGTGGCGCCTTTCCTCCTTCAGAATGAACTGTTGAATCCTGCCTCTTTTTTACGCGTTTAATGTAGAAAATCCCAGGTTGAACTTCTCGCTCGATGACGACGATATTTCCAATTCTTGATCTGTAGCCATTGTGTTTCTGTGAAGTTTTCGCAATATCTGCCTGCGGAAACCATCGCACCAAAAGCCAATCACCTGATCGAAGAGCCGGCTCCATTGAGGGGCCTTCAACCTTGACCACTCCGAAGCTAAGAATGCTAAATCTGCTCATGGACGGTAGTCTCACACATCCAAGGTTTGCAACAAAGGAGAGAATATGACGAAGTTTTTCACACCTAAGGTGACCGTTCACGCACACTGCGATCTTCCATGTGGCGTCTATGACCCAGCACAAGCAAAGATTGAAGCGCTTTCAGTCAAGGCTTGCATGGAAAAGTACGCGGCAAGTAGCGATCCTGATTTCAAGTCACGCTCGGTTGCTATTAAAGAAGAGCGTTCACACCAAGTTAAGGAGCACCTCTGGGTTCTCTGGACAGATTATTTCAAGGCTCCTCACTTTGAGGCATACCCACAACTTCACTCACTCTTCAATGAGGCGACAAAGCTTGCTGGAGCTGCCGGAACAAAGGGAACTCAAGATGTCGCAGTTGCAGATTCTTTGATTGCAAAGATTGATGAAATTGCAGAGATCTTCTGGGCAACAAAGAAGGCGTAACTCTTTAGATTGAAGATGTAATGTAACTTTTCAGTTGAACTATTGAGAGTTACCTTCACTAAGAAGTAACTGAGCAGCGGTGCGTGCGAGGAAAGATACTCGCTCCACCGCTGTTCTTTTTATTGTCGCGGTTGCAATATGTCGTTCATCCTCGTAAATATCGCAGAGGAAGGTGAGTGCGCGTCCTTCGACCTCAATACAGCGAGCATTGCCTTGAATTTGTGCACCAATACCGACCGAATCGATAATCGATACTTCAAAACTTTCAACAATGGTCGTCTCGCCTGTTTCAAGATATTCAGCCATAGCTGCCACGCAAGCGCTCTCCATTACATTCATCAGATGCGACGGAGCGAGTATTGGAAGATCCGATATTCCCATTGCTACACAGGTGTCTCCTGGTCGAACCGACATAACTGAAAAACCTACTGCGCCGATAACATCTTCTTCTGGTCTCACGATTTACTTCGACTCCCCAGAATCATCATCGATAAAGTGCTGAATGTGAGTCTGCTCAATCTGAATTTCACGATGTTCGATATTTCCGAATTCATCGATTTCAATCGAAACTTCGGTCATACTAAAATGTGTGACAACTTCCGAGAAATTCTGTGCACTCTGGCTAAGAAGTTGCTCATGAATAGCTGAATACATTCCATCTGGTGCTTTTTCATCACAGGTGCGGCGCAGAACTTCCTGTAAGAGCGATTGCATCTGCTGTTCATGTGCAATCTCTGCCTGGCAATTAGGACAACCAAGGAGATGGCCTTGAATCGCAGATGGATTTGCTGTCTCCTCTATGGCGCCTTCAATAATGAAGACAACAGATGAGAGGACTTCAACGCAAGGAATTTGCTCAAGATGGCTCATGGAGTCTCCTGCTTTCCATAGCCAAGTTCAAATGCATAGTCTTTTAACTTCTCGCGCAGAAGTTTTCGACCGCGATGCAATCTAGACATGATTGTTCCTGCTGGAGAGCCAACGATTTCTGCAATCTCCTTATAAGAAAATCCCTCAACATCAGCGAGATATACCGCGATACGGAACTCTTCTGGAATCTCCTGTAGCGCGCGTTTAATATCGCTATCGGGAAGGTTCTCGAGCGCTTGGATTTCCGCAGATTTTCCTTGATCGCTCGTATGCGACTGAGCGCTTGCTAACTGCCAATCCTCTAATTCCGTATTTGCAATCTGTGGTTGGCGTTGGCCTTTTCGATATGAGTTGATAAATGTTGTTGTTAAGACTCGATAGAGCCAAGCACGCAGATTTGTTCCTTCTTCGAATTGATGAAAGGAAGCAAAAGCTTTGAGATATGTATCCTGTAATAGATCGCGCGCATCTTCTGGGTTCTTTGTATAGCGAAGCGCAGCAGCGTAGAGCTGATCCATGAAGACAAGGGCATCGCGCTCGAACCGAACAGTGCGATCGGCCGCGCTCTCGAGGACTAAATCTTTCGATGTCATTAACTACAGGCTATCTCACGAGGTATAAAAGTTCTTGTGCAAAAGCTGGGAAGTAGAGGCTTAAAAGAGAGTTTGTGGCTGGCCAAGTTCGATCTCCTTAATGATTTCTGGTCCATTATTGGCCACCACGTTGACCTGTGTAGAGATGGGATAGGCGCGAAGCCCCCTATCTGGCTCAGGAATCTTCATCACCGAGATCAGGTGATCGATCTCGCGCTCTTTCGGATCGAGCCAGTGCTCCCATCGCTCCTGCGGCATCATCACCGGCATCCGGCTATGAATCGTCGCAAGTTTCCCAACAGCTTCACGGGTAATAATCGCAGCGCATTGAATTTCTTGACCAGTCTCTGATTTCCAGCGGCTATAAATTCCCGCCATAGGAAGAAGCCCGCCTGGATTCTCAGAGGTGATGTAGAAAGGTTGTTTGGGTGGAAATTCGCCAAGTGCGCTCGCCCATTCGTAATATCCAGATGCAGGGATAAGGCATCGCGAAGTTCTAAATGCACTTCTAAATGTTGGCTTCTCAAAGACCGATTCGCTACGAGCATTGATCGCATGTGATTGTGAAGCACGCGCTTTGGTCAAGCTCTTCTCCCATGGGGCGATAATTCCCCATGATGCAGAATCAAGGACTCTGCTCTGATGTTCATCACGGATTATGTAGATCTCATTTGTCGGCGCAATATTCCAATTAAGTGGCAGTGCGCTCTCTAAGAGAGATCCATCGAGTTCAAAAGCCTCGACGATCTCATCCATTCCTTGCGCTTGCGCATAACGTCCGCACATAGGTAGAGAGTAGACTGGTATTTATGTCCATCACCACCGAAAACTCGATCGAGCACTGGCTCGCTCCTTTTCGGGGGCGATCACCCATCGATGCTCGCGTGGTGATTCCTGGTTCCAAATCGGTAACAAATCGCGCTCTCATTCTGGCCGCGCAAGCTAAGACCCCATCGACTCTGCGACGTCCACTCATTTCACGAGATACCGAGTTAATGGTTGCAGGAATTCGTGCGATGGGAATGAGCGTTGAAGATATTGTCACAACTGCGGGCGAGCCAGCGTGGCTTATTACTCCAGGAAAACTCATCGGGCCGGCAAAGGTTGATGTAGGAAATGCTGGCACCGTTATGCGCTTTCTTCCTCCACTTTCGGCGCTCGCACAAGGCGATATCTCATTCGATGGTGATCCTCGATCTTACGAACGTCCACTTGCACCTGTCATCAAGGCCCTTGAAGAACTCGGAATTGAGATCGAACATGGCGGTCGCTTCTCGCTTCCTCTGGTTGTAAAAGGCAGCGGCCAGATTCCTGGTGGGTCACTCACCATTGATGCAAGTGCGTCGAGCCAATTTCTCTCTGCTCTGTTATTGATTGGCCCAAGTACAAAAAATGGAATTACCGTAACCCATAAAGGTGGAGCGCTTCCTTCGATGCCTCACATTGATATGACAGTTGAAATGCTCCGTGACTTTGGTGCAGATGTCACAGTCGATGTCGCTGCGCAGACTTGGAGCGTTAAGAGCGGTGACTTGCAAGGGTTGGATCTCGTGATCGAGCCTGACCTTTCAAATGCATCGCCTTTCCTCTCTATCGCAATGGTCTGTGGCGGAAAGATCACGATTGCAGATTGGCCAAAGAAGACAACACAACCCGGAGATCAACTTCGAGATATTTTTTCAAAGATGGGTGCGCACGTCGAATTCACTGACGGCGGGCTAACTTTAACTGGCGCAGATTCTATTCACGGTATTGATATCGATCTACATGATGTTGGTGAGCTAACTCCATCTATCGCGGCACTTGCAGCGCTTGCTGATTCACCTTCATACCTTCGCGGAATCGGGCATCTACGCCTCCATGAAACTGACAGGCTTGCCGCCCTTACCCGTGAAATCAACTCACTTGGCGGAAACGTTATTGAAGAAGAGACAGCGCTGAAGATCAATCCCTCTGGCGCCTTCGGAAAAGAGCTCCACGCAGGTGTTTTTCATACCTATGACGATCATCGCCTTGCAACTGCCGGTGCAGTTATCGGTCTTGTCGTTCCCGGAATCGAAGTTGAAAATGTTGCAACTACTCGCAAGACGCTTCCTGATTTTCCTGGCCTCTGGCAGAGTTTGGTCTCATGACTCCACGCGAATTCGATGAATCCGATGTTCGCATTCGTCCAGGGCGCCGTACTCGACCACGCAGTAAAGATCGTCCCGCACATGCAGATGCAATCAAAGCTCTTGTCACAACAGTAGATCGCGGGCGAACTACTTGTCTTACCGATGATGGCACGATTATTACGGCGATGAAGGCGCGAGAACTTGGGCCAAAATCTGTCGTGGTGGGAGATCGTGTAAATATTGTTGGTGATGTTACTGGTACAGATGGAACTCTTGCGCGCATTGTTTCGCTAGATCCACGCAAGAATTCTCTTAGCCGAACCGTTGATGATGCAGCGCGCGTTGAACGCACTATCGTTGCAAATATCGATCAACTCGTCATCGTTGTAGCCGCAGCTAACCCAGAACCGCGACGTGGACTCATCGATCGTTTCCTAGTGTGCGCATTTCATGAAAATATCAAACCAATACTTCTTGTCACAAAAACTGATATCTCGTCTATCCCTGATTTTCTTCAAGAATATAAGGCACTTGGCGTAGAAATCATGACGAGTGCAATCAAATCTGACTCTCGTGATGGTGACCTCGAACAACTTCGCGGACTCCTTCAGGGAAAGACATCAGTCCTAGTTGGTCACTCTGGCGTTGGAAAATCCACGCTGATTAACGCACTTGTCCCTCATGCCCATCGAATTACAGGTGATGTGAACGATACGACTGGTCGCGGACGCCATACATCTTCCAGCGCAATCGCTCTGCCCCTCGCCTCCGATCTCTCCTCGCGCGAGGGCTGGATTATCGATACCCCTGGCATACGCGCCTTTGGATTAGCTCACCTCGATTCCAACCGCATCATCGCCTCTTTCCAAGATCTCAGTGAAGTGACAGTTGGTTGTATGCCCAACTGCTCACATCATGAAATCGGCTGTCGCCTCAATGAATGGGCAGCTCCAGGGGGCGTTATCAACCCAGAGCGAAGCGCACGCGTTGCAAGTTTGCGCTCACTTTTGGAGCTTAAAGATTCAAATCCTCCCGCGATAGACTGAGGACATGGCACACACGAGAGCAGAAGATTTAGCCCTTGCCCTTCAGTTAGCTGATATCGCGGATGCAATAACTCTCGATCGTTATCAAGCGATGGATCTTGTTGTGACAAATAAACCAGATAACACCCCGGTTACTGATGCAGATAAAGCTACCGAATTAGCAATTCGCGAAAAGTTAGAATCGCTACGTCCGCATGATGCCATCGTTGGTGAAGAATTTGGCGGAGTGCCAAGCGATGCAACAACCCAAAGCGCCAAAAGATATTGGG
>CANJXW010000012.1 GCA_947478965.1 Candidatus Nanopelagicaceae bacterium
TTCAATCGCACTACCTAATGGTTATGTTGCACTTGCTCACCCACGATCTGGTCTTGCGATTAAACATGGCGTCACAATGGTTAATTCACCTGGCACAATCGATGCGGGCTATCGCGGCGAACTTCAGATTATTCTGATCAATCATGATCCGCGCGAGAGCGTAACTTTTAAACGCGGAGATCGAATTGCTCAACTTGTAATTCAAAAAGTCGAACGCGCAGAATTTATCGAAGTGCGCTCTCTACCTGGATCACATCGCGGTACTGGCGGTTTTGGGTCAACGGGGCGATCATGAACCAACCATCAGATCGCGAGAAAGTTCTTTCAGCTTTTGGCGGAAAGAAGGGGCTGATTGATTCGGGAATCCCATCCATTGTCTTTCTCGTAGTTTTTAACATTGGTCACGAACTACAGCCGGCGCTCATTGCATCTATTGCATGTTCGGCTCTTCTTACGATTATTCGCCTCGTTATGCGAGATACCGTGCAGCATGCAATTTCAGGTTTTATTGGAACACTTATTTGTGCGTGGTTTGCACAAAGAACCGGCAATCCAAGTGATCTCTATATTCCAAAACTTCTTACAAACCTTGGTTATGGAACTCTCTATCTCGTTGCAAACTTAGCTGGGTGGCCAATTCTCGGACTTGTCCTAGGACCGATCCTTGGCGAGAATCTTCTGTGGCGCCATGACCCTGTTCGAAAGCGCGCCTATATTCGTGCGGGTTGGATCTGGGTTGGAATGTTTGCAGCTCGTATCGCTGTGCAATATCCGATCTATCGCTCAGGAAATGTCAATCTTCTAGGAACTGTAAATCTTGCGATGGGATATCCACTCTTTTTTGCATCTGGTTATGCAACCTGGTTGATTTTAAGAGGAGTGCCCGTGACAAAACATGGCGCTCCAGTGGAAGAACTCATTGAAGAGTTTGGTGGCGATGAAACCCCGGAAGATCGTAGTTAAGAATTAAATATCAATAAAGCAAGATTTAATGAGATCTTCCGCAACGGCAGATGCTACAAAGAGCAGCTCATCGCCAGCGCTAAATACATCAGTTGAAGTCGGAGCGATCACGCGTCCATCACGGACAATCGCAGCAAGAGATGCATCATCAGGAAGTGCAATTTCTCCAACAGTCTTACCAATACATGTTGATGAATCAGGAAGTGTGAGCTCAACGAGGTTTGCTTGGCCTTTTCTAAAGCTAAAGAGGCGAACAACATCACCGACGCTGACAGCTTCTTCAACTAAGGCTGAAATAATACGTGGAGTAGATACAGCTACATCAACGCCCCAAGAAGAATCAAAGAGCCATTCATTCTTTGGGTGATTAATTCTTGCCACAACGCGAGGAACTCCGTACTCGGTCTTTGCTAGGAGTGATGCAACCAAATTTACTTTGTCATCACCGGTTGCTGCGACCATAACCTGGCAATTACTCAAAACCGCTTTATCAAGAGATGTAATTTCGCAGGCATCGGCCATAAGCCACTCTGCATCTGGAACACTCTCCATTTTGAGCGCTTTTGGATCTCTATCAATGAGGAGAACTTTGTGGCCGTTGTCGAGAAGCTCGCGCGCAATTGCACGTCCAACATTTCCTGCCCCTGCTATTGCAATTCTCATGCGCGCTCCTCAGGAGGTTTTGAAAGTGTAAGTTCGGCAGATTCAAGATCGGTATCTAGGACCATAACGTGGAGTAAGTCGCCATCTTGCAAGACCATATGTTCATCGGGGATGAGAGCTTCACCAAGTCGCGTAATAAATGCAACGCGTGTTGATGTAGCGGCTTCAATTGCAGTCAAGGGATAACCAAACCATTGACGTTGAGGGTTCATTTCGCAGAGCTGTACAGAACCGGTGGAATCGCGCCATTCAGAACGAGAACCTTCAGGAATAATGCGATGAAGAATTTGTTCCGTCGTCCATACAACTGTCGCAACTGTCGGGATACCTAAACGCTGGTAGATCTCTGCTCGACCAGGATCGTAGATTCGGGCGATAACGCTTGTGATGCCATAGGTCTCTCTAGCAACGCGAGCAGCGAGAATATTTGAGTTATCGCCATTACTGACTGCGGCAACTGCATCTGCAGTATCGATACCTGCCACAAGCAAAGTATCTCGATCAAAGCCAACTCCAGTAACAGCGCGGCCTTTGAAATCAGGGCCAAGTCGCCTAAAGGCTTCGCGAGATTGATCGATAATGGCTACTGAGTGACCTGCGCGCTCTAGGGCAATGGCTAATGAAGAACCAACCCGACCGCATCCCATAATGACAACGTGCACGAGGACAAACTAACACCCTTTAGGCTTACCTACATGACATCTCAGGAGCAGGTAAAAGTCGGCGACCGGATTGTCGTTACCATCGAAAAGATCGCCCACGGCGGCCACTTCATCGCCCGCCACGGCGGGGCAGTCCTCTTTATTCGCCACGGGGTCCCTGGAGAAGAAGTCGAGATTGAGATTACGAGCGTCGGGGCAAGTTTTCATCGCGGTGACGTCGTCAACGTCTTGAGCGCATCTACCGATAGAACCTCAGCGCCATGTATCTACGCCCACCGCCTTGGATGTGGCGGGTGCGATTTCCAACATATCTCTCTTCCTAGGCAGCGCTCCCTTAAGAGTGAGGTCATCACCGAACAGTTTGCACGCATCGCAAAGATGGAACTCGTCGTTGAAGTTGAAGAAGTTGGTCAAGCCCTCGGATGGCGTACCCGATGCAACGCCGTGACAACGCGCAATGGCGCTCTCGGTTTTTATAAGAGCCGTAGCCATTCAGTTGTCCCCGTTGAAAGTTGCAGAATTCTTGCCCCCGAACTTGGCTTTGACGAACTTGCCCGCAGAAAGTGGAAGAGCGAACAAAGAGTTGAAGTGAGTATTTCAAATACCGGCGAGCGAACGATTGCTATTGCACCATCAAAGATGGATGGAGCAGCGCAGGTTGTTGAAGGCGAAGATGTAGCTCATTATTCAATCGCTGGAAGAACTTTGGAAGTCAGTCAGAAATCATTCTGGCAGAGCCATAAGGATGCACCTGAAATTTTAAGTAACGCAGTGATCTCGTTTGCTAATTTTAAAAGCGGCGAGAGCGTCCTAGATCTTTATGGGGGAGTCGGACTCTTTACCGCCTCCATCATCGATCTTGTGGGACCAGAGGGGCGCATTGATCTTGTCGAAGGCAGCAAGAACGCGACTTCTGATGCAACCCATAATTTTGCAGAAGATGCCAACGTACATATTCACACTGGTGATGTTGCAAAGATTCTGCCAAGGTTTAGTAATGCCGATGTCATCGTCTTAGATCCTCCTCGAGAAGGCGCTGGCCGTGAAGTCATAGATCAGATGGTGAAGTTATCTCCGCGATCGATTATCTATGTTGCATGTGACCCCGCAGCTCTTGCTCGAGATACCAGCTACCTGCAGGCTCATGGATATGTACTGCGCACAATCCGTGCTTTTGATCTCTTTCCTATGACACACCACATCGAAAGTGTTGCGCTCTTTGAAGCAGATAAGGTATCTTGATATCAAGATAAATTAGAACAAGGGGCAAAGATGAGCAAGAACTCACTCGGAACACGGAAGAATTTAACTGTCTCTGGCAAAGAGTTCGAGATCTTTGATATCTCACAAGTCGAGGGCGCCGCATCCCTTCCCTTCTCTCTTAAGATTCTCCTTGAAAATCTTCTCCGCACTGAAGATGGCGCAAATATCACCGCCGATCACATCAAAGCGCTAGCCCAGTGGGACCCATCGATCGAACCTGATACCGAGATTCAATTTACGCCGGCGCGCGTTGTTATGCAGGACTTTACGGGCGTCCCATGCGTTGTCGATCTTGCAACGATGCGCGAAGCAATTGTCGAGCTCGGGGGAGATCCATCTCGCGTTAATCCACTTGCTCCAGCAGAACTCGTCATCGATCACTCTGTCATTGCAGATGTCTTTGGCACGAAGGATTCTTTTGAGAAAAATACTGATATTGAATATGAGCGTAACCGCGAGCGTTATCGCTTCTTGCGTTGGGGTCAAGGCGCCTTTGATGAATTTAAGGTAGTTCCACCTGGCACCGGAATTGTTCACCAGGTCAACATCGAATTCCTAGCGCGCGTAGTAATGACTCGCACCGTTAATGGAACGCTCCGCGCATATCCAGATACCGTTGTTGGTACAGATTCACATACAACAATGGTCAATGGTCTCGGAGTTCTCGGTTGGGGCGTTGGCGGCATTGAGGCAGAAGCAGCTCTCCTTGGACAGCCTGTATCAATGCTGATTCCTCGCGTCGTTGGATTTAAGCTCAGCGGTCAACTGCCTGTTGGAACGACTGCAACAGATATGGCTCTGACGATTACTGAAATTCTTCGCAAGCATGGCGTCGTTGGAAAATTTGTTGAGTTCTATGGTCCTGGAGTTGTCTCAGTGCCGATGGCAAACCGCACAACGATCGGAAATATGAGCCCTGAATATGGTTCAACATGTGCAATCTTCCCAATTGATGAAGAGACTCTTCGCTATCTTCGCCTGACAGGTCGCACCGATGATCAAGTCGAACTCGTTGAACAGTATGCAAAGAGTCAAGGAATGTGGCATGACCCATCTCTTACACCGAGATTCTCTGAGCATGTTGAGTTAGATCTTTCGACAGTAGTTCCTTCCATCTCAGGTCCAAAGCGTCCTCAAGATCGCATCTCCCTCAGCGCATCGAAAGAGTCATTCGAAAAGATTCTTCCTACCTATTTCACTGAAAAAACAGGTAAAGAGGCTTATCCAATTCACGTTGGCTCTAATGCAACTACCATTAAAAACGGTGATGTTGTTATCGCTTCGATCACCTCATGTACAAATACCTCAAATCCTTCAGTCATGATTGGCGCTGCCCTTCTTGCAAAGAAGGCGGTAGAACGTGGTTTGAAATCAAAGCCATGGGTAAAGACCACTCTTGCTCCAGGTTCAAAAGTTGTGACAGATTATTACGATCGCGCAGATTTAACCCAATACATGGAAGCACTTGGATTTCACCTTGTCGGCTATGGCTGTGTGACATGTATCGGAAACTCCGGTCCGCTTCCCGTTGAGATCAGCAAAGCGGTTAATGAGAACGACCTCGCTGTCACAGCAGTCCTTTCTGGAAACCGAAACTTTGAAGGACGCATTAGCCCCGATGTAAAGATGAACTATCTTGCATCTCCTCCTTTGGTCGTGGCCTACGCTCTTGCTGGAACAATGAACCACGACTTCGAAAAAGACTCACTTGGTACCGATAAAGATGGCAAAGAAGTTTTGCTTGCAGATATCTGGCCAACTGCTAAAGAGATTCAAGATGTTATCGATTCATCGATCTCATCTGAGATGTTTACCAAGGATTATGCAACCGTCTTTGATGGTGATCACCGTTGGAAATCACTTGATACACCAACAGGAAATACCTTTGAATGGGATCTCCAATCAACATATGTTCGCAAGCCTCCATACTTTGATGGAATGCCAGCGAATCCAACACCAGTTACCGATATTCATAACGCACGCGTCATGGCGATCTTGGGGGATTCAGTAACTACTGACCACATTTCTCCTGCAGGAAATATCAAAGCCGATTCACCAGCTGGAAAATATCTTGAAGAGCATGGCGTAGATCGCAAAGACTTCAACTCTTATGGTTCCCGTCGCGGAAATCACGAAGTAATGATTCGTGGAACTTTCGCAAATATCCGTCTTAAGAATTTGCTTCTTGATGGCGTTGAGGGCGGATTTACTCGCAACTTCCTCAACAACGGAGATCAATCAACGATTTATGATGCATCTGTTGCTTATCAAGAAGCGGGAATTCCTCTCGTTATCTTGGCAGGTAAAGAGTACGGATCAGGATCCTCTCGTGACTGGGCGGCTAAGGGCACTGCCCTTCTTGGCGTTCGCGTAGTTATCGCTGAGAGTTTCGAACGTATCCACCGATCTAACCTGATTGGAATGGGCGTTCTTCCACTTCAATTTATTGATGGCCAGAGCCCTCAATCACTTGGACTTACAGGCACTGAAACATTTACCGTCTCTGGAATCGAAGCTCTTAATACGGGCGGGGTTCCAAAGGAGGTAAAGGTCACAGCAGATGGAAAGAGCTTTAGCGCAAAGGTGAGAATCGATACACCGGGTGAGGCTGATTACTATCGCCATGGCGGGATTATGCAATATGTGCTCCGTCAATTGCTTGCCAATTGAGGGCAAGGGCGTAAGTCAATTGCTTGCCAATTGAGGGCAAGGGCGTAAGTCAATTGCTTGCCAATTGATTTTTACGCTCGCATAAAGCAAGCGCTCAATCTAGACTAGGGCCATGCTCGAGTCGATTAAAAGTCCTGCCGATATCAAAGGCCTGAGCTCTGATCAACTCGTACATCTCACTGAAGAGATTCGTGAATTTCTCATCACCAAGGTTTCTAAGACGGGCGGACACCTTGGGCCAAACCTCGGTGTCGTTGAATTAACGCTGGCTATCCATAGAGTCTTTGATTCACCGAAAGATGTTGTGCTCTTTGATACTGGTCATCAATCTTATGTTCATAAGATGCTCACTGGCCGCGCAGATCAATTCGATGGACTTCGCCAAAGGGATGGAATCGCTGGATACCCGCAGCGCTCTGAGAGCAATCACGATGTTATTGAAAATTCACATGCATCCACTGCGCTCTCATGGGGCGATGGAATTTCGCGAGGATTTTCACTCACTGGTCAGGACGATAGAAGCGTGGTTGTTGTCGTTGGTGATGGAGCCCTTACGGGTGGAATGTCGTGGGAGGCGCTCAATAACATTGCTGCAACCAAGACTCGCAATCTCGTCATCGTTGTCAATGACAACGAGCGTTCATATTCACCAACAATTGGCGGCCTTGCTACCTATCTCTCAACCTTGCGCGTAACAAAAGGCTATGAGCGATTCCTTGATTGGGGTAAAGAGTTTCTTCATAAAACTCCCGTTGTCGGAGCACCGATTTATGAAACTCTTCACGGAATGAAAAAAGGAATTAAAGATATCGTCGCACCTCAAGGGATGTTTGAAGACCTTGGTCTTAAATATATGGGCCCTATTGATGGACACGACATTCATGCACTTGAGCGCGCTCTTGATAAGGCGAAGAGCTTTGGCGCCCCAGTTCTTGTTCATGCTTTAACAGAGAAGGGTCGCGGTCACGCACCGGCTGTTGAAGATCAAGCAGAGAAGTTCCACGCAGTAGGAATTGTCGATCCAACTACAGGTACTCCTCTCAATAAGAGCGCAACGAGCTGGACAAAGATTTTTGCCCAAGAGATGGTTGAGATTGGTCGCGAACGTCCTGATGTTGTTGCCATTACTGCAGCGATGCTTGGGCCTACTGGCCTTGATCTCTTCGAAAAAGAATTCCCAGCGCGCACAATCGATGTTGGAATTGCAGAGCAACATGCAGTAACAAGTGCAGCAGGAATGGCATTTGCTGGCCTGCATCCGGTTGTTGCTCTCTATTCAACATTTCTTAATCGCGCCTTTGACCAGATGCTCCTAGATGTTGCGCTCCATAAGGCTGGAGTAACCTTCGTCCTAGACCGCGCTGGTATTACTGGTGATGATGGACCATCTCATCACGGTATTTGGGATCTTGCTGTGACGGGAATTATTCCAACAATGCGCGTTGCTGCGCCTCGCGATGGCGAGAGATTGCGCGAAACTCTGCGCGAAGCTATTGCGGTAAGTGATGCTCCGACTGCACTTCGATTCCCTAAGGGCGCAGTCCAGAGCGATATCCCAGCATTTGAAAGACGCGATGGAATAGATGTTCTCTATCGCGGTGAAAGCGCAGATGTGCTTCTCGTGAGTATTGGAGCAATGGCATCTATCGCTGTTGAGGCAGCCTCGATGGCTTATCGCGAAGGCGTGGGAGTAACTGTTATCGACCCTCGTTGGGTGAAACCACTTCCGCAGTCATTGATCACGATGGCTCAGCGATATAAGAGCGTTGTTGTTCTGGAAGATGGAATCAAACACGGCGGCATCGCAAGTTCTATCTCTGAGATGTTTAGAGAAGAAGGACTTACCGTTCAGATTCACTCCATAGGAATTCCATTGGAATTTATCGATCACTCAAAGCGAAGTGAAATTCTAGAAGACCTTGGAATTACCGCGCAAAATATTGCCCGCAACATCGTTGCATGGAATAGCACCTCAACCGATGGATCTATGGAAGCGATGCAACTCCACGAGCGTGAAAACGTTGACCGCACACAGTCTCGCTAATTCCTTCACGATCTAAGTACGGCAAGATTCCGCCCAGGTGCATTGGCCATCCAGCGCCCATCAACATGCAGAGATCAATCTCGGCAGGAGTTGAAACAACGCCCTCATCAAGCATCATGCGAGCTTCCTGCGCAAGAGCGCTCAGTGCGCGAAGTCGTACTGCATCTGCTGTAGATGGAGTCGTTCCCTTGTGGACCAAAGCAAGTGCTGCAGGATTTGCAGAAATCTTTCCATCCTCGCCCTTGATATAGAACGTTCTGACGCCTTCTTTAACCATCGCTTGCATCGTAGGTGAGATGCGATAGCGCGGACCAAGGTTGGCGTTGAGTGTTTCTGAAACATGAAGTGCAACGCCTGGACCTACAAGGCCAAGGAGTTCAAAGGGAGACATAGGAAAACCAATGCTGCGCATTGCGCCATCTGCAACATCTGGGGGAGTGCCTTCATCAACGGCATCGGTTACCTCGCCCATGAAGCGAGTAAGGAGTCGGTTAACGACAAAGCCCGGTGCATCCTTGCAGATGATCATCGTCTTTTTGAGTTCCTTGCCGACATTGACTGCAGTTGCAGTTGTTGCATCATCCGTCTTTGAAGTACGAGCGATTTCAAGAAGCGGCATGATTGCAACAGGATTAAAGAAGTGGAATCCGACCACGCGTTCTGGGTGTTCGAGCCCTTCGCTCATGCGCTCAACAGAGAGCGATGAGGTATTTGTGGCAAGAACACATTCAGGCGAGACAATCTTCTCGAGCTTCTTAAAGAGGTCTTGTTTAAGTGAGAGCTCTTCAAAGATCGCTTCGATAATAAAATCACAGCCGGCAAAAGTATTTTGATCTGCTGATCCGCTTATGAGTAGAGCGAGACGATTGGCAGATTCTGCGCTCATTCTCTTCTTCTCAACCATCTTTGCTAATTCGTTCTTGACCCAAGCAACGCCCTTATCAGCGCGCTCTTGATCAACATCTGTCATCACAACTGGGCATTTAAGATTGCGCAGCAAGATAAGTGCGAGCTGAGAAGCCATCAAACCAGCTCCGACGACTCCAACCTTTGCAACCTTGCGGCCAAGGGCAGCTTTAGGAGCTCCCTCAACTTTTTTGCGCTTCTTTTGAATGATATTAAATGCATAGAGCGATGCGCGAAGAGGATCAGACATGGTCAGATCTGCAAGTGCCTGATCTTCTGCATCAAATCCTTGTGAGTGAGTTGAAGTACGAGCAGCAGCAATGAGTTCAAGAGCCTTCAACGGGGATGCAATCTCTGCGCCACCATATTTTTTGAGAGCGATCGCGCGACCTGTTGCTAGTGCGCTATCCCATGCAGGATCGCTTGAATAATCTTTACGTTCGATAACTTTCTTGCCAGAGAGAACTTGTGCAGCAAATCCAACTGATCGTTCAAGGAAATCTGCTGGCTCAAAGACGGCATCTGTGACACCAAGTGCAAGTGCATCTTTCGCTTTCATCATCGTGTTGTTGTTGAGCGAATTAGCCAGAA
>CANJXW010000013.1 GCA_947478965.1 Candidatus Nanopelagicaceae bacterium
ATACATCTACAAGGTTTAATAAGTGATCAACATATTGAGTTAACAGATCTTGCTCGCGTTCTAAGCCAAGAGCGCCAAACCCGATAGGCGAGCCTTCATCGACAAAGCGTTCAATCATCAGCAGGCCAGATTCTTTTCCAATTGGCCTAGCTCCACTTAGACATAATTTTATTCCGTTATATTCGGCTGGATTATGGCTAGCTGTAAACATCGCACCTGGGAGATTTAATGTGCCGGCGGCGAAATACAACATATCTGTTGATGCAAGACCTATCCGAGTGACATCAAAACCTAAAGATCTGACGCCTGCTGAAAATGCATCAGCAAAGATGGGTGAAGAAGGGCGCATATCTTCCCCGATGACTACCGTTGCTGGTTCGCGTTCTAACTGCAAGAAGCGAGCAAAGGCAACCCCTGTTGCAAAACAAAAGTCGGGAGTAATTTCAACGTCTACGAGACCTCGAATGTCATATGCTTTAAAAATAGACACGAATGTTTCCGCTCTTACTGTGAAGGTACGGCACGCAAATGGCCACGGCGACCTAAATTTGTCTGTGCACTTGCAGATGAGATCTCATTCTCTTTCTCATCCCTACGAGGATGAGTTTGAAGAGCTACTTCGCGTACGGCATCTGCGATCGCCATAAGGTCATCTTCTGATGGGCCAACTTCTCCTTGTGCAAGATCTTCTTTCATCACACTCCAACCATTTGGCACGGTTAATTTCTTGCCATGGCTTTCGCACAGGTCATAAGCATGGGGCTCAGAAAAGGTCGCAAGTGGTCCAATGACGGCAGTTGATTCAGAGTAAATATAGGTAAGAGTCATAGAAGCGATGGATCGACAGCTAACACGAGAGCATCCTCGTCCAGATCTCGCTTGTGCGTTCATGAGTGCAAGGCTAGTGGCGCGGTTGCACAATCGTTGGGATTTTCAAGGAGTTAAGACACGAATATTTGAGGTTGGAATCGATGACTTCGCTAACGAACTTCCCGATGCGAGTGGGAAATATCCATATCCACTCTTGCTGCTCACCAGGGCGCCTGCGTAAATTTCTCTTCCAATCTGGCTAAAGGTGACCGAGGCAACTCCCTCAGGCACTTGGAAGAGAGCAATATCTTGACCGCGCACTCTTTGAACTCCACGCTTTCCATTTGAATAAGCCAGGTTGATGGTCACATCAACGCTTTCTCCCGTAAAGATAAATTGAGGAGATAGTCCAGCGACAGCAATTTTAAACTCGGTGAGCGCTGGCGCTGCAGTGCTCCATATAAAGTCAGATTTGTTATAGGCATAGGTATCTGAATATATGCCCGCGACTATCGGTTGGTCGGATGAAATGCTTATTCCGAATTTTCCAGCTGCCATATTTGGATTTAATTTTAGCGCTAGTACTTTTCCACGCGCGATTGATTTATTTTCAAATCCAACGGGGATGAAACTACCATCTGTTGATATCACTTTGACATCAATCCTTGCGTCAAACTCACCAGGATTGAGGATGCGTAGTGTGTGACTCAAAGTTGTCTTACGATTTCCAACGCTGCGGACAAGATGTGGAATTGCAGGAATATTTACAATCTTTGCTGGGGCTTCTGTCGAGTTGATGAGATCTCCACCGAGGGCCTTAAGTCCACGTCCACGTTCATCAGATAAAAATGCGCTCAACCGTCCAGAGCGCGTGATGACATGAATAACTAATTCGCGTGAACCTGGAGATAACGAATCAAGTCCAATTGTTACTTGCGAATCTGCCTTAAGAGTTACTGCTCGTGTGAGCTCGGGGCCAGATTCATTCCATATTTCAATATCTGCAACTGCGGTACTGAGGCCACTATTTACCAAGAGTAGCTTTCCTTGGGTCGTTACATCTGCAATGCCCCCAACAAACCATTGTGAAGCAGTTGATGCAGAGCAAAGGCTAGTTCCCACCCATTTACCCAACCGAACTTGGAAAGATACCGGCGTAACTCCCTGCGCATCAATGACAACTGCGCTATCTCGTTGCGTGTAGCGAAGCTTTTTTGCAGCTTTGAGAGCAAGTGACTTTGATCCAATAACGCGAAGTGGCATCTTTGTTGAGCTGAGAGAAACCGCACCCGTAAGACCAGATGGAACGGGAGAGCAAACAACCGGTGGATAGGTGAGTGAAAATTTCTCACCAGATACCGTTGAATGGATGAGATTTGTGGCAAGGACGACAGCGCCCAAAGCTGCAATGAGTCCGAGTGGACGAGAGAGCTTCATGCTAACTCCTCTTCTGAAATCTCTCGACGACGACGCCCACCTGGAAGAGCAAGAACAATGGTCGTTACGAGAAAGATAATCTCAAGTGAGATCCATCCGCGACGAAGTGACCCATCGAAAAGTACGCTCACTTCGCCTGCTTCAAGAACGCTAAAAACAGGTAAGCCATCTTCACTCTTTGTGCGATCAAGCCGGGAGCCACTTTGTAATATCTGCCAATGACGACTGTAACTCTCTGTCAAAGTGATAGTGCCTGGGCCTGTCACGAGTAACGCTTGAGAAATCTCATTAGGAGTAATCAGCGATCTATTTCCTTTTAGATCCGTGTAGATCAGCGATCCTGAAATACCTGAGACTTTCCAGACGATACCGGCTCCTGTTGAGGATGCTCGAGTAAAGCCACCAAGCCCATCGATTACCCGAGTGATGTTTTTAGCAACAGGACTTTTCACAAACAAATATTTGATTCCATATGCAGCAAGAGTTGAACTACTTGAGATTCCAGTGCTGTCGGCCAGCTCACGGACGGCTTGAGTTATTTTAATATTCTCTGCAGGCGCAACATCGGGCTCACCAAGAGTGATATCTCCACCGCGGGCGATATAAAAACTTAAGGAAGGGCTAGAGATTGAACCACTCTGCCGAATCACGAGAATCTTGGCATCCTTTTCAACGCTCAGGAATGCAGGTAGTACAGATTCCGTAGAACTGCGAACAGGAGAATTTGCACCTTCACTAAAAATCCACGATACCGATGCAACAGAGTAAATTGTCGTCACAACAATTAAGAGCGCAGCAGAATAATGACGAAAATTTAGATGTGTTGCAATAAGACGTTCTCGGATTTGATCTAGGAGAATTACCGAAGCACAGATCGCTCCGAGGGTTGCACATGAAATGAGAGTTCCAGAGTAAAGAGAAGCAGGCGCATAAGTGCCATGGCCAGAGATTGAAAAAGCGCTCAAGAGCGATGCAAAGAAGAGAAATACAAGACTCATTTCTGCGATGACTCGGGCGCGAGTGATAGAGAAGAGAGAAATCAGCAAGACAAAAGCGATCGGACTCATGGCCCACCAAGGAAGTGCTCCAACCCCGCCTGGATTTCCCAGTAATGAAAGATTTGGACCTCCTCCCGACAAGAGGAATCCACTATCGAGAAGAAGTCTCCGTGGAGTTCGAAGTAGCTCAAAGCTCCAGGGCGCAGTTAAAAGCAAGGGCGTGAAGAGCACCGCCAAACGCTTAGCAATCCGAGCTTTAAAGAGGGCCTCTTTAATATTTCGGTGAGACGTCACATAGTCCTGATAGATCGAAAATCCAAGAATTACTACTGAGATAAGAAATGCAATGGGTGAGAAGGATGAAATCACTCCAATAAGCAAGGCGATTGAAAAAATTCTTCTCCATGACATTTTCTCAACATGGCTCCAGCCCATTGTTATTAATATCAAGATTGGAAGTAGAGCTAAGACCACCACAGTGCTTACTCGTCCTGCATTAATTGCAGTAATTGCGACTGGCGAAATTGCATAAAGTCCGGCAGAAAGCGATGCAAGCCAGTGATTTTCAGTAAAGCGCTTAAGAAGAAGATACGAGGTGAGAAAAAGTACGAGAGGAGTAATGAAGAATAGAAAACTTATCAGAAGGGGTACATTTCCAAAAAATAGGAATGAAAGAATTGCAAGGAGTGCAATCCACGGTGGCGCTGCTGCAGATGAACCCATCCCAACATAATGCCAACCACTTAAATAACTTTGCCACAAATCTCGAGCTCCTGGAAGCTGAGCTGGTAGCGCGCCACCGCTCAATGATCCGAAGCGATTTCGCGCCCAGATTAAAGAAATAACGAGAATGAGAAAGAAGGTAAGAAAGAGTGGGCGCCTAAAGAGTGATCGCCAGGACGAAGAGTTTGCTGGCACTAGGAGATCTTCATCTTCAAGAGACTGTGCAACTAGTGGTTGATCAGTAATCTCAGAGAATTCTTGTGGAAAAATCTGCGATCTCATCCATGAAAGAGATCGTGACCAACTCAAACGAATTTGGGTCCACCGAGGAGGAATAAAAGGTGAGATAACGCGCGGGGAAATTAATCGGAGTTTGCGACGCTGGCGTCGTGCAGTAATTAACTCTGCTGGATGCAAGAAGAGCGTTCCGATTGCGAGAATTTCATCGGCTGCGTAACCGGGTAACTTTGCAAAAAGGTAACCAACTGAGCGAAAAATCGCACCACTGAGTATTTGCAGCGTTAGTAGTGGCAAAATCCACCACGAAGAATTTACTAAGAGAACATATGCAGCGTTACGACGATCGAGAAGACGAGGACGATGTAAAAATGCGCCTTCTACATCAACGCTTCGTCTCTCTGATGCCGAAGCCTCAGCATGAAATGCCACTGCATCAGTGACTGCAATAACGCCATGACCTGCTACGCGAACTCTCCAGCCAAAATCAACATCATCGCGAAAGAGTTCAAGATTGGGATCAAAACCACCAAGCTCTTCGAAAACATCACGGCGGATGAGCGCACCTGCCGTACTTACAGAGAGAACATCATGAATGCCATCGCGTTGTCCTTGATCGTATTCAGACGGTTCAAGCCCAGTCCAGCGAGCGCCATTTGCTGCAATGCTGATACCGACTTCTAAGAGATGAGTGTGATCGTGCCACCCAAGAAGTTTCGGTCCTGCCATAACAACGTTGGGACGAGTGGAGAGCGCTTCAAGAAGAGCGGCAAGTGCTCCTCGCGCAGGAGAGAGATCATCATGCAAGATCCAAAGCCATTCATCATTACCTGGAACCATCGCTGGTAGTGAACTCACTGCATTCGAGATTGCTTCGCCAAATCCAACAGTGCGTTCCATTTGTATCACTGGAATTCGTGCACCTTTAAGAAGTTTTACTGATGAGTCAAGGGATCCCGTATCGACTGCAATCATGTGATCTACTGAGTGTTCTTGTGAAGTGATCGCTGCAACAACTTCGGGAAGCCATGTTGCACCGTCATGAACTACAAGGATCGCAGTGACGCGATGTGCGTTCATCAGATCTACGCTGGGCGGCGCTTCAAACGGCGGCGCTCACGTTCGGAGAGGCCACCCCAAATGCCAAAGCGTTCATCATGTGCAAGTGCGTATTCAAGACACTCTTGGCGTACATCGCACGAGAGACAGACGCGCTTGGCTTCGCGAGTTGATCCACCTTTTTCAGGGAAGAAAGCTTCTGGGTCGGTCTGGGCGCAGAGTGCGCGCTCTTGCCAAGAGAGTTCAATATTCTCTCCATTGGCTAATTGAATAGTTGGTCCAGCAGTGGGTGCTGATGTCTTGCCAGTCGAAGTTGCTTCTGGGCGAATCGGCATGGGCACATCTCCTTACAAACAGTAGGCGCCCATTTCGAAAGTGGGCTCTCTAGAACCGAATTACACGCTTGTAATCCCTTTTAGTCAAGTCCGAAGGGAACAGAAATGGTCAAAAATCTTGGAGCCACTAGCGAAAAATGGGTGTTTTAGGGTAGGGAAATTGGCAAAGTCTGGGTACGAGAGTGAAATGTACGCTCAAAATTAGTAATTTTCGCAACAGTAGCTCCGTGGGAGATAAAGGAATGTGCAATGTGGCAGCCCTCGCCAATGGAAACTCCATCGCCAATGATCGAACCTTCGATAACGACATCTGACCCGATTTGGCAATCACGACCGATAGATGTTCCCCCAGATATCTGCGTGCGCTCCCCGATCGTTGTGCCTTTGCCTGCCAGATAGGGACCGGCGACAAGATCTCGAGAGCCTTTAAAGAGCGCAGCTGGAGTTCCGACATCCAACCAATAGGACTGCTCGTGATAACCATAGATAGGGCTTCCATCTTTGACTAAGCGCGGAAAGGTTTCACGCTCAATACTGACAACTTTTCCCTGTGGAATTTCATCGATTGTTTTTGCACTAAAGATGTAACAACCCGCATTGATCGAACGAGTAATCGGGTTCTCCATCTTTTCAAGAAAATCCGTGACTCGGCCATCACTATCAGTGGGAACACATCCAAATGCTCGCGCATCTTCGACATCGATAAGGTGCAAAGTAACTTCTGCGCCTTTGGTTTTATGAAATGCAAGTTGCGCAGAAATATCATGTTTACTCAGAACATCACCGTTGAAAATGACAAATGTTTCGCCGCGGCGTTGATCTGGAGATAAAACATCAGCAGCGTTACGAATAGCTCCCCCAGTACCAAGGGGCTCCTTTTCAACTGCATAGAGCAGATTCATTCCCCACTGTGACCCATCACCAAAATATGGAATGAAAACTTCGGAGAGATACGAAGTAGCCAAGATGACAGTAGTAATGCCTGCTTTTTTGGCAGCCATTAATTGATGTTCTGTTACAGGAAGTCCCCCAACGGGCAACATGGGCTTGGGAATCTCGTTAGTCAACGGTGCAAGGCGAGAGCCGAGACCACCTACAAGAAGTATTCCAATTGCCATGGCGTCTTTAACTATCTCGTTGCAAGTGCAGCAGCGATGCGACTAGCTGCATCATCGATGTGAATATCAGTTGCTGTCATTGCAATGCGAATATGCGAACTTCCTAGTTCACCATAGAAGCTGCCAGGGGTAGCGAGAATGCCGAGTGATGCCAGCCAATCAACCGATTTCCAGGCATCTTCTTGGCGGGTGCACCAGATATAGAGCCCTGCTCTTGATTCATCGATGCGAAATCCCGCAGCAACAAGTGCTGGCGCAAGCTTTGCGCGGCGTGCGTTATAGCGAGCGCGCTGTTGGTCTACATGTTCTTGATCGCCGAGTGCTGCAACCATGGCATGCTGAATCGGAAGTGGCACCATCATGCCTGCATGTTTGCGGACTTCACGAATTTTCGCGATGAGTTCGCTATCACCAACGAGAAAAGCTCCACGATATCCCGCCATCGATGAACGTTTCGAGAGTGAGTGGACAGCTAAAATATTTTTATTATCGCCTCCGGTATAACTCAAAATCGACGTAGGGCTTACTCCATCGCCAAATTCGAGATAGCACTCGTCAGAGACCACGGGGCGATCGTGGGTGCGAGACCAGGCGATCGCAGCGCGAAGTTCTTCTTCGCTGTGCACTCGTCCCGTTGGATTTGAAGGTGAGTTAACCCATGACATATCTGCTTGTGGCCACGTCTTTGCATCGACCCCAACAGGAATCGCCTCGGCCTGGGCCAAGACTGCTCCAACTAAATAGGTTGGATATGCAATATCTGGATAGAGAACTTTTGAACTCTGGAGAAGCGTCGGAAGCCATGCGACGATTTCTTTAGATCCGATCAGTGGAAGAACATCAAAATCGCCTGTTGCTCCGAGTCGTTGCGTTGCCCACGCCGAAATAACTTCCCGAAGTTCAGGCGTTCCGGCTGTAACGGGATAACCAGGAGAATTTGAATTTTTACGTAGCGCCTCTTGAACGAACTCAGGGGTTGGATCAACTGGAGTTCCTTGAGAGAGATCAATCAAGCCATCTGGATGTTGGCGGGCTTTAACTCCAAATGGCGCTAATGAATCCCACGGAAAATCTGGCAACTGTTGGCGCACGATTATTTTCTTCGCTAACGCAGAGTCGTTGAATTACTCGGCTTTAGGAGGAGTTGAAATAACCAGCGGGTGGTCGCTATGTGTGATGCCGACCTTTGCTGCTCCACCAGGTGAGCCAAGCTCAACGAAAAATTCTGTATTTACCTTTGAGAAATCTTTCCACTGTGAAGGAATATCGTCCTCGTAGTAAATTGCCTCGACAGGGCAGACTGGTTCGCACGCGCCACAATCGACACATTCATCAGGTTGGATGTAGAGCATGCGATCACCCTCATAGATACAGTCAACTGGGCATTCTTCAATGCAAGACTTATCTTTGATATCAATACAAGGTTGGGCAATTACATACGTCACGTTCAAACCTCCAGAAGATAGACCAACCTTCGGCTGGGCGATGCCAATTCTAACCATGCAAAGGGTGAGAACGACGAATAAGGTTGGCATATGAAACAAGAGAATTCGCCTAGAGCGCACGATCTTGAATCTGCCCTCGGAAAGCGTGTGAGCATTCGCCTCCATGACAGATCCGGAGGCTTGAGAGATATCGTGGGAATACTTGAGAGTAATCATCACGTGAGAAATTCCAAAGGTGAGAGCATCCCCTTTGATAGCTCCGATATCGCTATCTGGCGAGAAGTTAAACCCTTACCCGACCGCGCAGGTACAGGAGCGCCCTTTTCTCTTCGCATTATCGAGTTAGAAGAACTCTCAAATGCAACATGGCCGGCAGATCGGGAAGTTGCACTCGGAAAGTGGATCGCGCGAATCTCTGATGGATTTACCCTGCGAGCAAATTCAGTTCTGCCACTCGGAGCCGGTCCTATCGGTGAACCAGAAGGTTCCCTCGAAGATGAAGTTCAACGAGTAATCGACTTATATGAGAGCGCTGAGCTGACACCAGCGTTTGTGGTTCCACTACCGCTCTATGACGAACTCGATCATTATTTAGCACAGCGGGGATGGTCCCAGAAGTTGGTTGCAGATTATCTCGTCAATGAGACAGCTACTGAAGCTCCAGATGCCCATGAAGATTTTATCTATACAACACGAACAACTCCCGATAAAAGATGGCTTGGTCTTGTTGGCGATGAGAATTTACAGAACATTATGGAGAGAGCGCCGGCAATCTATGGAGCCATTGAACACGAAGGCATCGTTATCGGAGTTGGTCGGATTGCCGTCAAAGGCTCATGGTCGATCGTCACCAGATTATTTATCGCTCCTGAATTTCGAAGACGAGGCCTATCTCGATATTTAATGAATAACCTCACTGCAAGTGCGCGG
>CANJXW010000014.1 GCA_947478965.1 Candidatus Nanopelagicaceae bacterium
CTCTGCAAGAAGTAAATGCGGGCCTTGCAAAGAATGGACGCTTTGATCTCGCTCTCACAGGCGGAACGCTTGGCCTCGCAATTTCGCAAGGTCTAGTCGAGGCATGGAATCAAAAGCCTGACCTTTATTCTGGGCTTCATATTTGGTGGAGTGATGAGAGATTTGTTCCCATAGAAAGCTCTGAGAGAAATGCTCTGCCGCTTCATACAACGCTCTCAAATAGAAATATTGTTATTCATGAAGTGCTTGCATCTGATCAAGTGGCAAGTGCTGATGAAGCCGCATCCGAATACTCCACTGCACTAAGTGGTGTTGATCTGGATCTGGCCATCCTTGGCCTTGGTCCTGATGGCCATGTTGCATCGCTCTTTCCATCGATGGCAGATATCGATGATCTTCGAAAAGTAATTGTGATTGAGGATTCACCAAAGCCCCCTGCTATTCGCGTTTCATTTACCATGGCGATGATAAATAGCGCAGCACAGGTATGGATTATCGCTGCAGGTGAATCAAAGGCCGTTGCTGTTACCAAGATAATTGAGGGAGATCTATCAATACCAGCCAGTTATGTAGCTGGCGAGGAGTACACACGGCTGATAGTTGATACTGAAGCCTTTTTCGCCGAGTAGACTTACCCCATGAGCCAAGCACCAAATTTTGCCATGATCGGACTCGGTCGAATGGGCGCCAATATTGTGCGCCGACTATCAGGGGCAGGAATTACCTCTGTTGTCTTTGACCTTAGCCCTCAGGCCGTCGAAGCCCTTGGCAAGGAAGGCTCGATTACCTCATCGAGCATGGCAGACCTTGCAGCAAAACTTCCAACCCCGCGCACCGTCTGGGTGATGGTTCCTGCCTCGGTTACAGATTCAACGATTGCGGAAATGGCCTCACATCTGAGCGCAGGTGACACCATTATTGATGGTGGAAATAGTTACTACAAGAATGATCTCAAGAACGCAGAAATACTCAACGCCAAGGGAATTAACTTTGTCGATGTCGGAACATCTGGTGGCGTCTATGGCCTCGAGCGTGGATATAGCTTGATGATCGGTGGAGATAAAGACGTTGTCGCCGGCCTTGATCCAATCTTTAAAGCTCTTGCTCCAGGAGTAGAAGCTGCAGAGCGAACACCAGGTCGCACGGGTGAACCAACGCAAGCTGAATACGGATATTTACATTGCGGACCTGTTGGCTCAGGCCACTTCGTCAAGATGATTCACAATGGAATCGAATACGGAATGATGGCAGCTTTTGCTGAAGGCCTTGCAATCTTTGAAGCAGCAGATGGAATGACACCTGCTTATGACCTTGATATTCCAGAGATCACTGAAGTCTGGCGTCGCGGAAGCGTTGTTGCATCGTGGCTCCTAGATCTAACTGCGCAAGCTCTTCAGGAATCAACAGAGCTCAAAGAGTATTCAACGCACGTGAGCGATAGCGGTGAAGGTCGTTGGACTGTACAAGCTGCGATCGAAGCAGGAATTCCTGCACATGTATTGAGCGCTTCTCTCTATGCGCGCTTTGCATCTCGCAATAACGATGAATTTGCCAACCGCGTTCTTAGCGCCATGCGATATAAATTCGGTGGCCACAATGAGAAGCCATCTGCCGAAAATACCAAGGCGTAGCAAGTGGTACGTGCAGATGTTTTAGTTCTCTTTGGCGCGACCGGAGACTTAGCTAAGAAGAAACTCTTCCCGGCCCTCTATGAGATGGAAGAAGAAGACGAACTACAGATCCCAGTATTTTGTGTAGCTTCTTCAAAATGGACCCAAGAAGAGTTTAAGAATCGTGCCGAATCATCGATTCGTGATCGAAAAAGTGAAGTAAAAGAGCCCGTCTTGCGCAGCCTTCTTGATGAAATGCAGCTTGTTGTGGGGGATTACAAAGATATCAAGACCTTTGAAGCCCTTCGCGATGCCCTTGCAGCATTTAGCCTGCCTGTTATTTATCTCGCCATCGCACCTGACATGTTCGCCGATGTCACTCAGGGCCTACATGCAGTGGGGTTAACGAAGAAAGCGCGTGTGGTCGTTGAAAAACCTTTCGGTCGAGATCTCGCATCAGCTATTACTTTAGATAATGAACTTAAATCAATTCTCTCCGAAGACCAGATCTACCGCATTGATCATTACCTCGGAAAGGAATCGGTGGAGGACCTTCTCGTCTTCCGCTTCGCTAACACTCTCTTTGAACCAGTCTGGAACCGTAACTACGTTTCAAATATTCAAATCACCATGTCTGAGGATTTCGGAATCGATGGACGTGGAAAGTTCTACGATGGCGTCGGCGCAACTCGCGATGTTTTGCAGAACCACTTGCTACAGGTTCTCTCGATGCTCACTATGGAACCCCCAATTGATATGTCTTCGCAAGCGATGCAAGATGAGAAGATAAAAGTTCTCTCCGCAGTCAGAGATCTCGACGGCGATAGCGTTATCCGCGGTCAATACGTTGGGTACCTTGAAGAAGCTGGCGTTGCAGATCATTCAGATACTGAAACCTTTGTTGCAATGCGAATCTTTATCGATAACTGGCGCTGGGCTGGAGTTCCAATCTATCTGCGCACAGGCAAGAAGATGGCTGAGTCCACCATGGAAGCAGTCGTTGAATTTAAGCAGCCACCACGTTTATTATTTAAGGCACCAGGTTCAAAGAAACCAGAGCCCAATATTGTTCGATTCCGTATGGGCAAGCGCGATGGCGTGGATCTTTCGCTTCAAGCAAAATCTCCAGGTTCAGCTCTTGTCACAAATACAGTTGATCTAACAGTCGAATTTGCTGCAGCGCTCGGTGAACGCAAAGAGGCTTATGAAAGACTTCTCGATGCCGCTATCTGTGGTGACCACTTCCGATTTACTCGCATCGATGCCGTCTTGCAATCATGGCGCCTACTCGATGAGATTCTCAAGAAGCCATCAAAGTTGATCCCCTATTTTGAAAATACGTGGGGGCCAGATGAAGGCCTTGAGTTAGTCCCTGGTGGTTGGAATGCAGTTGGTTCTGAAGCCGAGAATAAGATGAATCTTGGCAATGCGAGCAAATAGTTAATCTCTGCTCTGCCCGGATTTATGTTTGTATCGACCCAAGAAATCTTCCTTCATCTCTTTGAAGTTTCCATCAATAATTGCCTGACGCATCTGGTCTACCAAGCGAACAATAAATCGTTCATTGTGAATCGTTGCAAGAGTTGCTGCCACCATCTCTTTACTACGAAATAGATGGCATAGATACGCGCGCGTGTAATAAGTACATGTATAGCAATCGCATTCATCATCAATCGGATTAAAGTCGCGCGTATATGGCGCGTTAGAGACATTGAATCGCCCCTCCATTGTGTACACGGCGCTAGTTCGCGCAATGCGCGATGCCAGCACGCAGTCGAAGGTATCGATGCCATTTTCAACGCTGGTAAAGAGATCTTCAGGTGCGCCGATTCCAAGCAAGTGGCGGGGTTTATTCTCGGGCAAAGTGCTGGTAACCCATCCAACGATGGTTCCGAGTGAATCTTTATCAAGAGCTCCACCGATACCAAATCCATCAAATTCAATCCCAGATGAACTCATGGTGCCAAGATCATGGGCTGCCTTCTTGCGAAGGTCCTCGTACTGAGCGCCTTGAATAACGCCAAAGAGCGCTTGATACGGTTTATCGGCGCGCAAGTCGGTCAAGCGCTTATGTTCATCAAGACAACGAAGGGCCCATTCATATGTTCGCTCCATGGCAAGCTCTTGATAGGGGCGAGTGTTGTGCAGGGTCGTACATTCATCAAAGGCGAAGATGATATCTGCGCCGATCTTATGCTGAATCTGCATCGAGATCTCAGAGCTAAATCTATGCATCGATCCATCAAGGTGAGATTTGAAAGTAACGCCATCGTCATCGACGTGGGCTAAACGTTGCTTACTGCCAGCAATAACCTGATCTGAGCGAAAAGTTTTCGCATCCATCGCTAGAACTTTTTTAAATCCAACTCCGAGTGAGAGGACTTGAAATCCACCGCTGTCAGTAAAGGTCGGTCCTTGCCAATTCATAAATGATGCAAGTCCTCCAGCTTCTTCAAGTACATCAGGTCCAGGTTGAAGATAGAGGTGATATGCATTTGCAAGCAGGGCCTGTGACCCAAGATCAGCCATTGCACCTGGCAGAACTGATTTGACTGTTGCCTTGGTTCCAACGGGAATAAAAGCAGGAGTTTGTATCTCACCGTGAGGAGTCGAAATTTTTCCAGCTCTACCTTGAGCGCCCTCGAGTTGCTTTGAGATCTCGAACGAGAATCCGCCTGTGTTTGATATCTCGCTCATAGCCGTATTCTGGCAGAGATTCTGTGGCAACCCTTCCAGCGTAATACACTCGCACCATGCCCCAAATTAAAATGAAAGATGGTCGAGAGATTGAAATCCTCGATAACGCACTTCCTTCGCCAAAAGCGATCGTCTTTCATCATGGAACTCCAAGCCATGCCTCAAGGTGGGCGCCATGGTTCGCGCAGTGCACAGCGCTTGGATTTCGAGCGATTTCATATAGCCGTGCAGGCTATGGCACGAGCGACCGTAACGTTGGCCGCCGCGTCATCGATGTCAACAACGATATCTCCAGAATTCTCGATGAAAAATCTGTCTCAGAGTTTGTATCAATCGGCACTTCAGGTGGCGGACCTCATGCCCTTGCTAACGCCTTCGAGCCACGCAACCGTGGAGTAATCACCTTGGCTAGCGTTGGAAAGCATGGAGCAACAGATCTTGATTTTCTTCACGGCATGGGGCAAGAAAACCATGATGAATTTGGCGCAGCGCTTAAGGGTGAAATTGTTCTGCAAGATTGGCTTAACGCCCATATGGCTGAGTTTAAAAACGTTACCGGCGATCAAATCATTCAATCTTTAGGTGGTCTCATTGGTGATGCAGATAAGCGAGTTCTCACTGGCGATTTTGCAGCCGAATCTGCATCCGTCTTTCGCAACTCTCTCGCGGTAAGTTTTGATGGATGGATCGATGACGATCTCGCATTCGTTAAGGAGTGGGGATTTGATCTCGGAGATATCAAAGTTCCCGTCAAGATCTGGCAAGGCGATCAAGATTTAATGGTTCCCTTCGCACACTCCGAATGGCTTGCATCAAAGATCTCAACCTCAGAGCTCACATCTATCCAAGGACATGGACACCTCTCTCTGGTAGCTGCATATCGGAGTGAAGTTCTTGCTCAGGCAGCGAAGTTACTTTCCTAAATGCTCTTTAAAGAATTTACTGAAATCCTCAATCCGCACTCGCGAAGGATTGTCATAGGAATCTGCCTCAACGCCATCGGCGGGGGCATGACTCTTTCACTTCTCCTTGTCTACTTCCACGATGTTCGTGGCTTTACCAATACTTTCGGCGGCCTTTTAATGGGTTGGGGCGCTCTCGTTGGGCTTGCCTGCAGTGGGCCACTTGGCGCGCTCGTAGACCGCATCGGCCCCAAAATAATTCTCGTAGTAGGTCTAATCTTCTCAGCGCTTTCTGCAATCTTCTATTCGCTTGTGACCACACATGGACATGCAATTATTGCAATGACCTTTTTTGCAATCGGCGCACAATGTATCTGGCCATCTCAGATGGTGATTTTGACTCGGGTGACACCTGAAGAAAATCGATCGAAAATATTTGGCTTTAATTTTATGTTACTCAATCTTGGACTTGGCATCGGCGGCCTCATCTCTTCGCTGATCATCCAAGAAGGTTCTCTGCTCTCATTCCAAATCATGTATTGGGTTGATGCAGCAACATTCCTTCTCTATCTCTTTATTATCTTTGGACTTAAAACACCTCATGGCGGAAAGTACATAGCAAAGGAGAACGAGCCAAAATCCGGTACCTATCGTGAACTCTTTAAAATTAAAGAGTTAACGCTTCTTACTGTTGCCGGGGTCATCCTTTTATGTTTTGGATATGGTCCTCTTCAATCAGGTATTCCCATCTATGCAACGCAGTACTTGGGTCTATCTCCAAAGTGGCTCGGAATAATCTTTGGAGTAAATACACTCTCGATAGTTTTACTGCAGCCCCTTATTTTGAAGGCGCTCGAGCGCGTTTCACGAATAACTGCCTTGATGTCAGTTGGAGCAATCTGGGCTGCATCGTGGGCGATGGTAGGAATTTCTCCGTACCTACCCATTCTCTTTAGCGGCATCGCACTCTGTGCCAGTCAGTTGATCTTTGCATTTGGAGAAATGGTCAATGCCCCAACAAGTCCTGCCCTGACTCAAGAGTTATCGCCAGAACATATTCGAGGACGGGCCAGCGCCCTTATTAGTTTGCAGTGGGGGATTTCAGGGGTAGTCGGTCCTGCCATTTCAGGGTTGATGATCGGGGCCCACCTTGAACAGGCATGGGTTGTAACCATGGCTTGTGGCGCCCTTTTGCCGATTCCAATTTTTTGGAAGGTCAAGCAGATGATGAATGTCAGAGAAGGAAAGTAATCACCAGATAGCTACTCGCTCCTCTGGATTTAGCCACAACTCATCGCCTTCGGTGAGATCGAAAGCGCTGTAGAAGCTATCGAGATTTCGCACAATGGCATTGCATCGGAATTCGTTAGGTGAATGCGGATCAGTTGCTACACGCCTGCGAATTTCTTCTGGTCGCGCTTTTCCACGCCATGCTTGCGCCCATGAGAAGAAAAATCGTTGTTCTCCAGTTAATCCGTCGATAACAGGCGCTTGTGAGCCCTTGAGAGCGAGTTTGTAGGCCCTATAGGCTATTGAAAGGCCTCCAAGGTCTCCAATGTTTTCTCCGACCGTGAGAGCGCCGTTTACGTGGATATCTGGCGCTTGTTCTGGTGAGAGCGCATCAAATTGTTGGATAAGAACTTGTGCACGCTTTTCAAACTCTGCGCGATCAGCATCGTTCCACCAATCGACCATATTTCCATCGCCATCATATTTAGAACCTTGGTCATCAAAACCGTGGCCAATTTCGTGGCCGATGATTGCGCCAATGGCACCGTAATTGACCGCCGAATCTGCATCAAGGAAGAACAGCGGCGGTTGAAGGATTCCGGCAGGGAAGACGATCTCATTCTTACCTGGGTTGTAATACGCGTTGACTGTTTGCGGGGTCATGTACCACTCGGTTGCATCCACCGGGGCGCCAATCTTTGCCAGTTCAAAATCTCGATCGAATTTAGTTACGCGCCCAATATTTCCAAGAAGGTCATCGGGGGTAATCGATAGCGTCGAATAATCGCGCCATTTATCTGGATATCCAATTTTTGGGATGAATTTATCGAGCTTAATAAGTGCAGCCTTCTTCGTTGGTTCACTCATCCAGGAGAGCTCGGTAATACTCTCGCGATAGGCCTCAATCAGGTTTGCAACGAGTTCATTCATCGCAAGTTTTGCAGCGGGTTGGAAGTGAAGGTCAACGTAGATGCGACCAATTGCCTCGCCGAGTGAACCCTCAACCAATGAGACTGCGCGCTTCCAGCGCTCGCGAATTTCAGGGGTACCAGAGAGCGTTGTGCCGTAGAACGAGAAGTTCTGATCGACAAGAGCCTTATTTAAATAGGCAGCTGATCCCGAGATGAGATTCCATTTAAGCCAGGCGACCCATGCATCGCGATCAAAGTCAGAGAAGAGAGTAGAGATGCCTTCAAAGAAAGATGGCTCTTGAACGATGACGTTATCAAATGTGGTTGCTTTGATCTCGCCGATCCGAAGCCAGAGAGTCCAATCAAATGCAGGTGCAAGTGTCTCTAGTTCTGCGCGGGTGAGTTTGTTATAGGTAAGAGTTGCATCGCGATCTTTAACTTGATCCCAATGGTGTGATGCGATCTTTGTCTCTAGCCCAAGAATAAGAGCGGCAAGATCGCCGCCATCTTCAATTCCAACGAGAGCAAACATCTTTGCGACATGACCTAAAAATGATTCGCGGATAAGACCGTATTGCTCTTCGCGATAGTAAGACTCATCCGGAAGAGATAGCCCGCCTTGTCCAAGATAAATAATATTTGTCTCGGAATCTTTTGCATCGGGATAGATCGCAGCTCCAAAAATTCCACCAAGCCCGCGGGCTTCAAGACGTGACATCTCGGCGACAAATTCCTCGCGAGTTGAGATGGCATCTATCGATGCAAGATCCGAAGCAAGGGGAGCGGTACCGATTTTCTCAATTGCATCGATATCCATAAAAGATTTGTAGAGGTCGCCGATCTTCTGGGCATCGCCGCTTCCAGTGGCACCCTCAATAATCTGGCGGACTTGGCGCTCGGCATCATCATGGAGTGAGTAGAGAACTCCATCGGAGGATCGGTCATTGGGAATAACGTGGTTGGTGAGCCACGCGCCATTGAAGTAGCGATAGAGATCATCTTGGGCTCGCACGCCTGAATCTACAAACGAGGTATCAATTCCGCTCTTCATATTGCCCACCCTTTAAATAAAGTAGTTGAAAATTCAACTGTCACGTATGATTGCCCTATGGCACGTCAAAACGCTACATCACCAACGTGGCTCAACCCTGCCGAAATGAAGGCGTGGAGACGATATATCGTCGCAAGCCGTCGCCTTTTGGAAGCTCTCGACCTAGATCTCTCCTGCCATGAGCTCAGTATGGCTGACTATGAAATCCTCGCCCAATTAAGCGATGCCCCTGATCGCCAGATGCGTATGAGCGAACTTGCAGATGTAGCGATGATGTCGAGATCGCGCCTCTCCCACCGCATCAAGGTGATGGAGAAAGAGGGCTGGGTAAAGCGCGAGGCATGCAGCGAAGATAAACGTGGATTTTTTGCAGTGATGACCCCCAAGGGATGGAAGGCAATTGTTGCCGCTGCCCCGGATCACGTCGAAAGTGTTCGGGCGAGATTCCTTGACCATTTGAGTAAGAACGATCAGGCGGTACTTGCAGAAATATTCGAGCGAGTCAGTACATCGCTTCGGGAAAATTCACCAGATTAACTCTTAGGCCGGCAAAGATAAGTTTTGCAGTAATGAAACTTTTTTTAAAATTGCATAAAAAAACCCGCCACATAAAGTGGCGGGTTTTTTTAATAAGCGATGCTTACTTAGCTTTCTTAGCTGCTGC